>DAIPJA010000124.1:0-6100 GCA_036770525.1 Gudongella sp.
TATGAAAGAAAATTGACTATCGGAGAAAATATCGACGGGAAATATCACGTTATAGAAGGTCTTGCGGAAGGAGATATTATTGCTGTAAGGAATATCCAGGATTTAAGTGACGGTGTATACATTTACACACTTGAGCAAGAGGTGATCCAATGAGTTTTGGAAGATTCTCAACAGAGAAGAAATATTCAGTACTGTCGATAATGATAGCAATATTCATTTTTGGGGTATACAGCATGCTTACTATGAACACTCAATTAGCCCCTGATACCAGTCCACCTACTGCAACAGTTATGAGTGTGTATCCAGGTGCAATGGCGTTAGATGTCGCTACTGATGTTTCCAAGCCAATGGAGGAAGCCTTTGCCAAACTAGACGGAATAGAAGAGATAAGCTCCTCAAGCCAGGACAATCTTTCAATTATTCAGTTGACATTCGACTATACTACTGATGTAGATCAAGCATCTATAGATATTCAAAATACGATAAACAGAATTAAAAATGATTTACCTGAAACTCTGCATGATCCACAGGTATTGAAATTCAGCGTAGCTGATCAACCAATTATGACTATTGGATTGAAAAGCGATTCGATATCTATGACCGAATTGAGAAAGCTCACAGATGAAAAGTTAGCTTATGAACTCCAACTGATCGAAGGTGTTGCAGCGGTAAATGTTTTTGGAGGTTATAGTGAAGAGATAACTGTCAGTCTTGACGATGCGACTGTGAGAGCTTATGGATTGAATATAGATCAAATAGTGGGTGCCCTTAATAATTCTAATATTAAAGCACCAGGAGGCAACATTTACTATGAGGACAAAGACCTGCTCTTAAGAATCGAAGAAAGCCTCGCATCTATTGAAGAACTTAAAAATACCGCGATCCCACTTATGGATGGCAATACTGTACCACTTTCTTCTTTAGGAGATATATATGTTGGTTCATCGGTCAAGGAAGGATCCTATAGGCTAAATGGAGAGGAAGCTCTCGCTTTACTTATAACAAAAAAAGCTGACTACAACACAGTCAAGGTAATAGAATCTGTAAATGCAAAACTTGAGGATTTAACGACCTCATATCCTCAGATTGATTTATTAGTTGCATCTGAGGACTCTGAATTTACAAATCAGATGGTATCCAATATGGCTTCCAGTGTAGTTATTGCAATAATCTTTACGATGATTATAATTCTTTTATTTATAGAGAATATATCAAGATCTCTCGTAATATCAATATCGATGCCTTTAGTTTTTTTGAGTACAATTGGCTTGATGAAGCTTTTTGACATGGACCTTGACCTTGTAACATTGTCTGCATTAATTTTGAGTATTGGCTTTGTAGTAGATACGTCAATAATCATAGTAGAAAATATAAATAGTCATGAAATCAATGGTAAGACAATTAAGCTGGCTGCTGTAGAAGGAACAGACGAGATTGCTATGCCGAGTATTGCAGGTGCAACTACGACACTTATAGTTTTAATACCGCTATTATTTGTTTCGGGATTTGTTGGTGAGATGTTCAAGCCTCTTTCTTTAACGCTTATATTTGCAATATCATCATCACTGATCGTAGCACTTGTTATGATACCATTGCTAACGGTGATGCTTCATCCATTCAGCTTTAGAAGAAGTGAGAAACTGGTTTCAGCTTTATCCGTACCCTTTAATAGATATATGGACAAAATTATGGAAAAATATTTGATATTATTCAAAAAAGCATCCGGAATGAAAAAGCAGGTGCTTGCAGTAATGTTTGTTTTGATGCTTTTAAGTGCATTGTTTATTAGATTAAACGGGATGGAAATGCTTCCCAAATTTGACAGTGGTGTTACCTACGTAACTCTGGAAATGGTTCCGGGAACTCAGATATCAAAGACGGAGGAAGCGGTGAGTGCTGTTGAAAGCTATTTGGCCAATAATGTTATGGTAGTTTCTTTTGATTCCAGAATAGGCTACGAGGAAGGTAATATGCAGCAGGGTGATTTTGGGGTTATGGGGAAGGATCAGGCAATGCTAACTGTCAATTTAACTTCCAGGAAGGAACGCTCTACCACTATTTGGGAATTTCAGGATGACCTCAGAAGAAAAATTGAAGAAATACCTGACGTCAACAGATATGTAGTTAAGGAAAAGGGAGGGACTGCTGTTACTGGTGCTTCAGCACCTATAGCAGTTCGACTGTCGGGTGAGGATCTTGATGTTTTGTATCATCTGGCAGACCAGGCTGTTAAAAGAATAAATGAGGTTCCGGGCACAACGAACATATTTACAAGCTTCAATGATAAATACCTTCAAATGTCATTAAATTTGGATGGAAACAGGATGGCAGAGCTTGGTCTTACAAGCGCTTCAGTATCTCGCCAGATTTATGGAAGGATGGAGGGGATTGAAGCTTCGCAAATGACTATAGACGGGGACAAGTCAGTTGACATCAAAGTAGGATTCAGTGGAGATATAAACTCTGACCAGGAGTATTTATTGGATACCTACCTTACGACTGCTCATGGTGTCAAGGTGCCCTTAAGCGAAATTGCTAACATAAGCGTCGATAATCGGGCTAATTTAGTGGAACGGGATAATATGTCTTATTCAGTAAATATTAATGGCTTCACTGATGATAGAGCTTTTAGCCACGTAGTTGCAGATATTCAGGATGAACTTGATAAAATTGAGTTGCCAAAGGGATATAGGATCGAATTTAGTGGTGAACAAAAAACACTTACGGACTCTGTCGGAGATATGGCTTTTCTTCTGTCATTGGCTATAATTTTTGTTTACCTGATACTGGTGCCACAGTTCAAGTCCTTCGTTCACCCAATAACGATTATGTCAGCAATACCAATGGTTGTAATAGGTATAGCTCCGGCACTTTTCGTAACTGGGAAATATATGTCGATGCCGGTCCTTTTGGGATTGATCCTTTTAGCAGGAACCGTAGTAAACAATTCGATATTATTGGTCGATGCTATCAATTTAAATAGAAAATCTGGGGATTCTATTGAATTAGCAATTGAGAAATCCATTAAATCAAGATTCAGACCGATTATGATGACTGCTTTGTCCGATGTGGTTGGTATGCTTCCACTAGCATTACAGCTTGCGTTAGGCTCTGAAAGGTTTTCTCCTCTTGCGATAGCGGTAATAGGGGGAATGCTTGCAGCAACCTTGTTGACGGTCGTTATAATTCCGATAATTTATATGAGTATGGAAAGCTTAGGATTTCGGATCAAGATGTTTTTTAAGCCAGTTTCGATGAAAGTCGAGGAGAAGCTAATATAGCTAAATTTTAACTATGCTGGGTATAAAAAATCTTCAGGGGTATAAATTCTCAAGGATTACAAGTACATTACCTATGGAGGGATGACTATGGAATATAGAGAAAGGTATCAGTCATGGCTGGATGATCCTTATTTTGACGAAGCAACTAAGGCTGAACTTAGAGCCATATCCGATGAGAATGAGATTGAAGACAGATTTTATAAGGATTTGGAGTTTGGTACAGCTGGACTTAGAGGAAAGATTGGGGCAGGAACAAACAGGATGAATAACTATACTGTAAGTCTTGCTACACAAGGTCTTGCACAAACAATAATCAACCATGGAGAGGAAGCTATGAAGAGAGGGGTAGCCATAGCATTTGATGTCAGACAATACTCCGACAAGTTTGCAGAATTTGCTGCGAGAGTTCTTGCTGGCAATGGAATAAAGGTATATTTATTCGATGATATTCGGCCTACCCCCATGTTGTCGTATACAGTCAGAAGACTTGGTACTATTTCCGGAATCGTCGTAACCGCAAGCCATAATCCTCAAGAGTACAATGGGTATAAGGTTTATTGGGAGGAAGGCAGCCAAATTCTCGATGACATTGCAGATGAGATTCTTGACGAGATCGGTAGAATTGAGCACTTCAGAGACATAAAGGTAATGGAACTAGATGAAGCAAAGTCGATGGGATTGATAGAAATAATTGGTGGTGCCATCGATGACGAATACAACGACAAGCTCCTTAATATGGCTATAAATGAAGATATCGACAAGTCTGTCAGGATAGTCTTTACTCCGTTGAATGGCACAGGCAATATTCCGGTAAGAAGAATTCTGAAGGATAGAGGATTTACAGACATTACTGTTGTACCCGAGCAGGAAAAGCCAGACTGGACCTTTGCAACAGTGGGTTATCCGAACCCTGAGGATACTAAGGCATTTAAATATGCGAGAAATCTTGGCTTGAAGGTCAAGGCAGACGTATTGCTTGCTACAGACCCTGATTGTGACAGAGTTGCGATAGGAGTTTTGAATGATAAGGGTGATTACACCTATCTGAATGGAAATCAAACCGGTGCATTGCTTATTTACTATATTTTGTCACAGAGGTTTGAAAAAGGGACACTTCCCGAAAATCCGGCAATCGTTAAGAGTATCGTAACAGGAGATTTGGGCAAGGCAATAGCTAAGAAATTTGGCGTTACGACATTCGAAACCCTTACCGGGTTCAAACATATTTGCGCAATGGCAAACGAGTGGGATATAACAGAGGCGTTCAGCTTCATATTCGGATATGAGGAGAGCATAGGGTACGTCTACCAGGATCTGGTAAGAGATAAGGATGCAGTTGTATCATCCATGATGATTGCAGAAATGGCAGGATTTTATAAGAAGCAGGGACTAAGCCTTTTAAATGTTCTGGAGAAAATTTATGAAGAGTTTGGCTATTACAGCGAGAAACAGATTTCTATAGTTTTGGAGGGAGTTGAAGGACAGCAGAGGATCAAGAGAATGATGGATGACATTCGTCATATGCCTGTTGAATCTATCGGCGAAATGATGCTCCAAAAGACAGTGGACTACTTGAGTGACGAGACGGATGCAGGACGCTCAAATGTTCTGAAATACTATATGGATGACGGATCATGGTATGCTATAAGACCCTCAGGAACTGAGCCAAAGATTAAACTCTATATTTACTCGAAGGGCAAGTCAGAAAAAGACGCCAAAGAGAAAGTGGAACTTATAGAAAAAGTAGTGAGACATAGGATGGAGTCAGTAGAGTAGATGTTAACGTGCGATAAATGCATTAGATATTAGTATACTAAAGGGCAGGAAAAATCTCCTGCCCTTTTAATGTGCATGAGGGGAAGAATCTCGCTGTGAAGGTTGCCAAAGTAATCCCAATGAAACGATGAAAATGACTAAATATGAACATATGTTATATATAGATAAATTGGCATGTGTTATTGACTTAACAAATTCGTTATGATATTATCTTATCAAGTTGAAGAACTGATAAGATTCTCTAATAATATGACAATAGTATCAGCCTTCTATTTTTTTGGACATTAATGAGAAAAAATTAACAAACTACATAACAAGGAGGATTACAATGGCGGAAAACAAACAAATCACCCGAAAAGATTTTATTAAGGGTGTAGGAATGACCGTAGCAGGAGTAGCCGTAACCGGAGGTCTAAGTGGATTATTGGCAGGATGTGCAGCTCCAACAGCATCTGTAGATACTACACAAGCTGTAGTATGGCCACTACCATACAAGAAACTAGATCCTTCAGTTGTCGAGGCAAGAGCATTTACAGGCTACAAAGAAAAGGGTGGCTGAGGTGTCGGTGTTGCCGAAGGGTTCTTCGGTACATTAGCTGATGAAGTAGGTTATCCTTTCAATCAAATTCCACCTGAGGCTTTCACTTCTGCAGCAGGCGGATACGGCCAGGCAAGCCTTTGCGGATGCCTTGGAGTTGCAGCAGCATGTATTGGATCAGTATGTGATGTAGATACATCTAAGAAAATATTTGGAGATCTTAGTAAGTGGTATAAAACCGCTGAGTTTCCGATGTACCAACCAGAAAACCTAAATCTGCCTACAACTATTGCTGAAAGCACTCTTTGCGAAGAATCTGTAGGTAATTTTATGGAGGTATCAAAGGTTGAATATGGGGACCCATTGAGAAAGAGCAGATGTGCAGGTGTAACTGCAGATGTTGCTAAGAAAATGGTTGAAATGCTTAATGAGGTATTAGGGTAATGGGATTTGGTAGAATCGGAGCACCGGAATTAATACTTATTCTTGCGATAGCTCTTGTTAT
>DAIPJA010000125.1:0-6100 GCA_036770525.1 Gudongella sp.
GGTATTCAACCGCCTTCTCCAATCTTAAAACAAGTGATGGTGAAGGTATGTCGCTATATAGCCTTGCTCCAAGAACTATTGCATAATCTGCATTACTATCCGGTGTATTTTCTATTTCACTTGATATCAGAATATGCATCGTCATAAAATAAATGAGTGTCAATATCAAAAATACGCTAACTGATACCTTCAGTTTCTTCATTGTTTAACTCCAGCTTTCAGTAAAGCATCCACTGAAAAAGCATCCAGAGGTTTACTGAAATAATAGCCCTGTGCTAAGTCACAGCCTGAATCTTTCAGAAAAATAAGCTGCTTTTCTGTCTCGACTCCCTCAGCCACGACCTTTATACCCAGCCGGTGAGCCAGGTCAATAACTGTCTTGACGATAAAAGACTTGTTATCGTCAACGTCTAAGGACCAGACAAATGACTTATCAAGCTTTATGATATCTATCGGAAGCATTTGCAGATACGTAAGAGAGGAATATCCCGTACCGAAATCATCAAGAGCTATATGAATACCCATATCATGAAGGGTTTCCAATGCCTTAATGCTATCTTCCATGTCACCTATAACTGCGGTTTCTGTGATCTCAAAGATCACTCCACTATAATCTTTCCACTCACTCAGGTGTTGTCCTACCTTATTTGTCCACAAGCTTTTACCGAGAGTATTCGCAGATATATTAATGGATATCTTAATATCTCCAAATCCTCCTGACCTCCACTCTGAGCTCTGTCTGAAGGCCGTTTCAAGAACCCAGTCTTCAATTTTATCTATCAGGCCTGTCTCCTCAGCAAATGGAATGAAATCCAGTGGATACACAAGACCCTTTTGAGGATGAATCCACCTGATGAGAGCTTCAAATCCAATCAGACTTCCATCGACTAAATTGTACTGGGGTTGATATTCGAGGAAGAATTCATTTCTCTCCAATGCCATACGCAAATCACTTGTCAACTGAATAAATGACCAGGTCTTATCCTTCATATAATCATTATAAATCAAATATCTGCTCTTCCCTTCAGTCTTGGCATAGGACAAAGCAGTATCAGCATTTTGCATCAGTGTTTCGAGAGTATCTCCATGATCCGGGTAAACTGCAACCCCTATACTTGATGAAATCAAGAACTTGTGATCGTTGTAGATCCAAGGCCTTCTAATAACGTCCATCAGTTCTGACAGTCTCACTCTAAGCTCTCCATCGTCGCTGAAGCTTCTCAATGTGAGAACAAATTCATCCCCTCCAGATCTGTAGACTCTGTCTTCAGGCTTGGCAAAGCTCAGTAGTTCATTTGCAAATAAGTTGATAAGCAGATCTCCGGCATGATGCCCCATAGTATCGTTTACAAGTTTAAAATCATCTATGTCAATGTAGATGACGGCAAATTGCTTATTGTTATCGCTTTTTAAGACATAGGATAGCTCTTCTCTGAATTTAGCCATATTGGGGAGATCTGTCAGTCTATCCTTATATGCAAGTACCTCGAGCTTATCCTCCATCGTCTTTCTCTCTGTGATATCAACACCTATAAAGACAAGGCTCTCTATATAGCCATCCTTCCAAACATAGGTGTTGCTAAACAACAGTGTTTTTTCTGAACCGTCCTTTGCGATTACCTTAAGCTCAGCATTCGCCAAAGGTTCACCCTTCATAAGTGCTGGAAGTATTTCAACCAATTCTCTCTTTTGAGTATCATCTCCAAGGAAGTCAAATGCATTTTTCCCAATTAGCTCCCCTTGAGTATATCCGAATACGCTCTCCGAGTATTGATTGAACTTGGTAATGAGTCCGTTTTTATCACAAACAATTATCGAAATCGGAGCTTCCTTTGTTATGCTTTCGACTAAGCCTTGTTCAAGCTTCAGGTTTTCCTGAAGCTGAAGCTGCTGGGTGATGTCCGTATGTGAGCCTGCAAAGCTTTCAGCTTTCCCATCCTCATTCCTTACAGCTTTTCCTCTGCTGAGGATCCATCTGTAATTACCATCCTTGGTTCGGATCCTGAAGATATTCTCGTATATCCCCTCACCGTTTTCAATATAGCTTTCAATAACCTTAACTCCGAAGACCAGATCCTCAGGATGGACAAATGTCCTCCATTTTTCCATTGTATCAATATCTGCCTGTTCTAACTCAGTATATCCAAACTCAGGCTTTATAAGGGTAGATGTTTTATATGCTCCAGTTATGAGATCCCAGGTCCAAATACCATCATTGGCTCCAGCAACCGAAAGATCATACTGCAGTTGGCTGTCCTTTAAGGCCTTTTGGTAATATTCAAGCTGTTCTATTCTCTCCCTAAGCTCTGTTTCTACTTTGCTAAGCTGGTCGTGGGACTCATCCAGTTCAAGATATCCCTGGTATATCCTGTCGGTCGCAGCCTTGAAAAGCAGGAGTCTATTTCTGATCATAAAATAAAAAACAGACCCTGAAAGAAGGACATAAACCCACCCCTTAATGGTCTGCATGCTTTGGTAAGTCTGTGGATCGGCAAATAAAATGGAAAGCAATCTGTCTGAAAACAAAATCCAGGCAGCACCAATAATTATATATATTAATATTACTCTGAGGCTTTCACGCCAGGGTACTATGCTCTTCCTAAGCTCGTCAAAATGATGAGACAAGCTTCCACCCTCATCAATTATCTTATTTATTCTATGCAAATGCTTCCTATAAGACATAAGTGCCTCCAGAATAATTCGTCCAATTTATTTGAATATACCCACTAGTTCCATTTTATCACATTTTAGATGTCGTTAGAATTATCTCAATGAATTTTCTTGCTGCAGGTGAAGGCTCTACACCTCTCAGTCTGCATACACCGATGCTTCTTTCAGGTATATTTTCAGTAAGCTCAAGTTGAAATAACCCCTCAGACTTAAGAAACTCCTCAGAATACTCCCTGACCACACAGGACACTCCCAACCCTATCCTTGCAAATTGCAGCAAAAGATCGTGGGATCCCAATTCTATCTCCGGATTAATGACTATACCCTTCGATCTGAAAAAGTTCTCGACGTACTGCCTTGATCTGGAAGAGGAGTCAAGCATTATCAATGGTAGAGATGAAACTTCTGGAAGACTTAGCTTAATTTCCTTAAGAGCTGAATATCTGTCCCCTGCCACAAAGATATCCCTGACCTTTTGTATCGGCTCGATCTCCATTGAGTTGTCCTCCAGAGGAAGGTTTATGATTGCTAGATCTATATCACCTGACTTTACCAGCTCACCAAGCTCTGATGTAGTCCTATTGATTATTTTCATCTTGATTGAAGGAAAGCTCTTGTTGAAGCTTTCCAAATACTGAAGCAGGAAGTATCTCGAAATTGTATCTCCAACCCCAAGCTTCAGATGCCCTTCCATAAGATTTTTACTGTCCTGTACTCTTTTTTCACCATTTATTATCAGGTTTATACCAGGGTTTACATGTTGGAACAGCAGCTTGCCCTCCTCAGTTAATACAACTCCCTTTCTTGTCCTTGTAAACAGACGCACTCCAAGCTCGGACTCGAGAGCAGCTATAGCCTGGCTGACAGCAGGCTGACTCATGAAAAGTGTATTTGCAGCCTTTGTAAAGCTTCCAAGCACCGCCACTTGATTGAATATTCTATATCCTTCAAGCTTCCCCAACATATAATCCCTCCTTATACCAACTATATTTAATATCTATTTTACTTATATATTAACATATTATATACTCTAATCAAAGGTCATTATTAAAGGAGAGATGAACGTGGAAAGAATCGTTGGCACTGTCTCAAGAGGTTTGAGAGCACCCATCATAAAAGAGGGAGACGATATTGCATCTGTTGTAGTTGAAACCGTATTGCAGGCAGAGGCTCAAGGGGAGTTCAAGGTCCAGAACAGAGATATCGTCTGTGTTACGGAATCTGTAGTCGCAAGGGCACAAGGTAATTATGCGACAACAGAGGATATTGCCAAGGATGTCAGGTCCAAATTTGGCGAAGAAACCTTCGGAGTGATTTTCCCCATCCTGAGCAGAAACAGATTCAGCATAATCCTTCGAGGACTTGCTATGGGTGCCAGGAAAATCGTACTTATGCTTAGTTATCCTTCAGACGAGGTAGGAAATCACTTAGTAGACATGGATGTACTTGACGTCAAGGGTATTAATCCATGGACTGATGTCCTGACCGAAGAGAAATTCAGAGGGTATTTCGGATTTAATACACACCCTTTCACTGGTGTGGACTATATTGAATACTATAAGTCGATCATGAAGGAATGTGGTATTGATTTCGAGATAATATTTTCAAACAACCCACTTACAATACTGGAATTTACAAAGAACGTCATTGCCTGCGATATCCATACCAGGGCTAGAACAAAATCACTACTTAAGAAGTATGGCGGTCAAAAGATATTCGGTCTGGATGATATTCTGTCTGTGCCTATGAATGGAAGCGGTTTTAATCAGGAATACGGGTTGCTGGGGTCTAACAAGTCTTCTGAGGACAAGATAAAGCTGTTTCCCAGAAACAGTCAACCCATAGTTGAAAGGATTCAAAAGGAAATCCATGATAAAACAGGAAAGATCGTCGAAGTAATGGTTTATGGCGACGGCGCTTTCAAGGACCCGGTAGGAAAAATCTGGGAACTGGCAGATCCTGTTGTATCACCGGCATATACCAAGGGTCTTGAAGGCACACCATCTGAGATCAAGCTAAAATATCTCGCTGACAATCAGTTCAACCATTTAAAGGGAGAAGAGCTCAAGCGAGCTATCTCTGAATATATAAGAAATAAAGATGAGTCTCTAGTCGGCAATATGGTATCTCAAGGAACCACACCCAGAAGACTAACAGACCTAATAGGCTCACTTGCAGACCTTACATCCGGAAGCGGAGATAAGGGAACCCCTATCATATATATTCAGGGTTATTTTGACAGCTATATCAAATAAAAAAATGGCGCTCCATTAGAGAGCGCCTATTTTACTACAAGGACTGATCTGTTTGCATAATTGAGCACCTTATTTGAAACGCTTCCCAGTAAGGATCTGGCTGAAATACTCATTCCTCTGCGTCCCATAACGATAAGGTCTATATCAAGCTCCTCTGCAGTATCTATTACAACTTCAGCAATATCGCCATTTCTTAATAATGTATCAACTTCTCCATCATAGCCTGCACATAGCTCAAGGGCATTGTTAAGTACTCTCTTTCCATTTTCGATATTCCGTTGGCTGATATCTGAAGAATAATCCTGTTCAAGAATATACGGGTTGTCTCTCTTACTATTGACTACTGTAAGAATAGTTATGTGGCTTTTTTTCAATGATCCTATCTCAACTGCTTTTTCGACTGCCTTCATCGAATTCTCCGAGCCGTCCACCGGTACGAGTATCCTATCCATAATGCACCCCCTGGTTTATCTTATTGCTACCATTAATAATTTACCCTTGTTAATCAATAATCATTCCTCTTCAAGAAATATTTTAACTGCCTCGACAATCTCTTCTTCCCCGATGATCAAAAGAATATCCCCTTCTTCCATGGTGGCATAAGGACCAGGAGAAAGTATCGTCTCGTTGTTTCTCCTTATTCCGACAATTGTAGCTCCTGTATTTTGCCAGAAGTTGACCTCTCCGATAGATTTCCCTATCATCCTGCACTCCTTCGATATCTCGAGCTCAAATGGAGTCAGAGCTGTAGTATGACTAAGGATACTGCTTCTCTCGATTATCCTGTCAATAGTCCCAAGGATCTCTTCCTCTAGCCTTTGCCGTTTCTCTATTTGCTCAGTAAGCTTAATTCTGTATGAGGTAACACTTTCGATATTTTTGAATCTGTTGATATACTTGAAGGCCTTTTCTTTAGAAAGGACCGTAATACCACTTCCCTTGGATGATTCAACCACACCAACATCCTCCAGGATCTTAACAGCACGTCTAATAGTTTCCGGTGATACATTGTATGTACCTGCCAGAGTTGACCTGCCATAAAGTTTTTCTCCCTCTTCGTAAGTCCCTTTATAGATCGCATTCGCAATATCAAGGGCTATCTTTTCATACCTTGGACTGGAATAATTTTCTTCCATCTCTACACCTCGTTTGATAATTTCTTAGCTTTCAGATTA
>DAIPJA010000126.1:0-5902 GCA_036770525.1 Gudongella sp.
CTCCTCTGCCATTTGCTTTTCCTGTCAGGTCAACGCTTACTTGGTTTTCATTGTTTTTCACAACCCTGATAAGCTCTTTCTTCGGCTTCATCTGGTTGCAAGCGATGCATCTGCGCATTGGGATCTTTTTAGTTTTCAAGATATCACTCCTCGCTCCATTTCAGCATATTGGGACTCAGACTTAATATCAATTTTCCAATTTGTAAGCTTTGCTGCTAGTCTTGCATTTTGTCCTTCTTTTCCTATTGCCAGTGAAAGTTGATAGTCAGGAACCACAACAAGAGCTGATTTTTCTTTTTCATTAGGGATTACCTTAACGACTTTGGATGGGCTCAGACTGTTTGCAATGAATTCTCCAATATCTTTGCTCCATATTACTATATCAATCTTTTCTCCACTTAATTCATCTACGATTGCCTTTACCCTCGCACCCTTAAATCCGACGCAGGCACCCAGAGGATCAACTTCAGGATTCCTTGAGTAAACAGCAATTTTAGTTCTTGAACCCGCCTCTCGGGAAACTGAATAAATCTCTACTATCCCTTCGCTTATCTCCGGAACTTCAAGTTCAAACAGTCTCTTTACAAGACCTGTATTCGCCCTGGAAAGTACTATCTGTGGTCCCTTTGTAGTCTTTTTGACCTCCAGGATCAACAGTTTTAGTCTTTGGCTCTGAGAGTATTGTTCGCCTTCTATTTGCTCAGCAGGAGGCAGGATACCCTCGGTTTTGCCAAGATCGATGTAAACGTTGTTCTTAGAGATTCTTTGAATTTGTCCAGTAATTATTTCATTTTCCCTATTTATAAACTCGTCAAATATGACGTCTCTCTCCGCATCCTTGATTCTTTGAATTACGACCTGCTTGGCAGTTTGGGCAGCAATTCTTCCGAAGTCCCTTGGAGTTATTTCTATCTTGACCACCTCGCCTAACTCATAGGCTGGGTCTATTTGCCTGGCCTCTTCCAGTGATATTTGAAGAAGAGGATCCTCGATCGAATCCGCAGAAACTACGTCCTTAGTTGCATATACCCTGACAGCACCAGTGTCTCTGTTCATTTCCACCAAAACATTCTGTGATGATCCAAAGTTTTTCTTATAGCTGGAAATGAGAGCAGATTCAAGCGCATCAAATATTATATCCTTCGTTATACCCTTCTCTTTTTCTATTTCTTCCAGGGCGTTGATAAAATCAACATTCATCCCATTCTTCCTCCTTAAAATTTGATTATTAAACGAACCAGAGAAACCCCATCCCTTGGGAACCGGTACTCTCTGTCAGCAGTTCTTATATATATAGCGGAATCATCATATGTTTCCAGATTTCCTTCGAACCTTTTTGTCCCATCCACTGCTTGATAGAGGTGAACCTCGACCTCCTTGCCGAGGTTTCTGTCCAGATCCTTATCCGTTTTTAAAGGCCTGTCCAAACCAGGTGAAGATACCTCCAAGTAATATGCTTTATTTATCAGATCAAGTTCATCAAGTTTTTCTCCTAGTTTTTCGCTCATAGCCTGACAGTCATCCAAGTTTACACCACCAGGCTTATGGATGTATACCCTTAGAAAATAATCGCCATGCTCTTTTAAGTATTCCACATCGACAAGTTCATACCCAAGCTGATTAGTCAGTTCCTCTCCAAGTCTTTTTACATTTGATAATATATCCTTTTTACTCATGATCCACCTCCTGGAACCAGTCCATGACACAAATGAAGAGTGGGAAATCCCACTCTTGCCGAAATTCACTATATTTGTCTTATTCATTATAACACGGGAAGCAGTATAAATCAAATATTAAATAAGCTGATTTGATTATCCTGTGGCAGAGAATCAAGGCATCCGTGGTTTTGGAGGGCGTCGATGACAGGCCTTGTAGCTTTACCTCTTTGTATCAGGTCTTGGATGGAAATAAATGGAGACAGCTCTCTTTCCTCAACAAGCTTCCTGGCTGCGTTTTCTCCTACTCCTTCAAGAGCCTTCAATGGTGGTATGATACCTGATTCACCTAGAATAAATTTATCGCTATGAGATTTGTAAAGGTCAACCTTTTCAAAGGCAAAGCCTCTGGCAAACATCTCGATGGCAACCTCGAGGACTGTCAGTTGATTCTTTTCCTTCGAGGTTGCTGCATTACCTTTTTGTTCCAGTTCAATAATCCTCGATCTAACTGCACTCTCTCCTTTTGTGATCAGATCCGCATCAAAGTCAGCAGCTTTCGTGGTAAAATATGTGGCATAGAATGCTTCAGGATAGTGAACCTTGAAATATGCAATCCTGAAGCTCATCGTAACGTATGCAGCAGCATGAGCCTTGGGGAACATATACTTGATCCTGTTACATGAGTCGATATACCAATCTGACATGCCCAGATCCCTCATAGACTTTTCATCTTCTGCTGTGAGACCTTTACCCTTTCTAACCTTCTCCATGATGAAAAAAGCCTGCTTTTTCTCCATTCCTTCACTTATCAAGGATAGCATGATGTCCTCTCTGGTGGATATTACCTTAGAAAGAGGAGCTACGCCATTTTTGACAAGATCCTGGGCGTTATTGATCCATACGTCTGTTCCATGTGAGAGCCCGCTGATCCGGACCAACTCAGCAAAGGTTGATGGTTTGGTCTCTATAAGCATCTGTCTAACAAATTTAGTGCCAAACTCCGGGATCCCAAGTGTGCCAACAGGGCAATTGATTTTATCGGGACCAGCGCCTAGTGCATCGGTGCTGGTGAATAGACTCATTGTCTCTCTATCGTCCAAGGGAATATTGATCGGATTGACTCCTGTTATATCTTCAAGCATTCTGATGATACTAGGCACGTCGTGACCGAGTATATCAAGTTTAAGGATCCTGCCGCTAATTGCATGGTAATCAAAATGAGTAGTCACCACTCCGGATTCTTTATCATCTGCTGGATATTGTACTGGAGTGAAATCATGTATGTCCTTGTAGTCAGGAACTATCATAACACCACCCGGATGTTGTCCGGATGTCCTCTTTATCCCAGTACACCCCTTTAGTAGCCTGTTAACCTCCGCTTGATTGACAGGAATATCCCTTTCCTCAAAGTACTTTTTCACGAATCCATAGGCTGTTTTATCAGCAATCGTACCGATAGTTCCGGCACGGAAAACCTTTCCCTCACCAAAAAGCTCTTCAGTGTACTTGTGAGCTTTGGATTGATATTCACCAGCGAAATTAAGATCAATATCAGGCTCTTTGTCGCCCTCAAAGCCCATAAACACCTCGAAGGGAATATCCTGTCCATCCTTGATATATTCACAGCCGCATATTGGGCATTTTGCGTCAGGCAAATCGAACCCGGATGCAGCAGATTCATCAACTTCAAACTCTGAGTTTTTACAGCAAGGGCATATATAGTGAGGAGGTAGTGGATTTACTTCAGTAATACCACTCATAGTCGCAGCGAATGAAGAACCAACGGATCCTCTGGATCCAACAAGATATCCATCTTCAAGCGATTTCCACACCAGTTTTTGGGCTATTATATACATTACTGCGTAACCGTTCTTAATAATGGACTCTAGTTCCCTGTCAAGTCTATCCTTAACAATTTTAGGGAGAGGATTGCCATAAACTTCCATTGCCTTAGTGTAGGTAATTGTTTTAAGCTCCTCATCCGCTCCATCAATCCTGGGTGGAAAGGTGCCGTCTGGAATTGGTTTACATGTTTCAATCAGGTCACTTATAATATTGGGATTATCAACAACTAACTCATAAGCGACCTCCTTTCCAAGGAATTCAAATTCTTCAAGCATTTGTTGAGTTGTTTTAAAATAGAGTGGTGCTTGAAAATCAGCATCCTGAAACTTCTGACCTGACATCAGGATTCTCCTGTATACCTCATCCTCGGGATCCAGAAAATGAACGTCTCCTGTAGCTACCACAAGTTTGTTACGTTTCCTTCCTATTTCATAAATCTTTCTAACAATATCCTTGAGCTCCTGATCCTGACTTATTACTCCATCTCTTATCAGATGAGAATTATTACCTAGTGGCTGAACCTCAAGATAGTCGTAAAAATCAGTAATTTCATTGATCTCATTGTCAGATTTTCTGGAGAGAATAGCCTGATAAAGTTCACCTGCTTCACAGGCGCTGCCAATCAATAGGTCTTTTCTATGTTTTTCGACTAAAGACTTTGGCATCCTTGGTTTTCGATGAAAATGGTTTATGTGGGAGGCTGTTATGAGTTTGTAAAGCTCCTTTAGACCTCCTTGGTTCTTTGCAAGAATTACAGCATGGTACATGTCTCCTTTTGAAGAATCTGATCTATATGCCATTTCATTTAATGCAGATATCGTATTGATATCCTTTTCACCAAGCAGTTTTAGAATATAAGCCAATATATCTGCAGTTGCTTTTGCATCATCAACTGCTCTGTGGTGGTTCAACAGCTCTACCTTAAGATGTTTTGCTACTGTATTCAGCTTATGGTTCTTTAAACCAGGGAAAACAACCCTTGCCAGCTGCAGGGTATCGAGAACTGGATTTTTTACATCCAATCCTATTATTCCCAGGCTCTCCCTGATGAATCCTACGTCAAAAGAAGCATTATGAGCTGAAAGAATACTGTCTCCCACAAATTCCATGAATTTAGGGAGTACTTCTCCAATTTTAGGCTTTCCTGCTACCATATTGTTGTCGATTCCAGTAAGCTTGACTATGTTTTCGGGTATTGGCACTTCAGGATCAATAAGCTGACTGAAGGTTCCTACCACCTCACCTCTTTTCAGTCTGACGGCACCTATTTCTGTTATCCTGTCACTCCTAGCAGATAATCCGGTTGTTTCAATGTCAAATACTACTATGTCATCGAGTGGAATATCTTTAGTCCATCCTGTAACTATATCATTTCTGTCATTTATTAGATAAGCTTCTACCCCATAAATAATCTTGATATCCTTATCCATTTCCATGGCATCTGGAAATGCTTGCGCCACACCGTGGTCAGTTATCGCAATAGCTGTATGGCCCCATTCAATTGCCCTCTTTATTAGAGACTTGACTGGAGTTATTCCATCCATAGAGCTCATATTAGTATGAAGATGAAGCTCGACCCTTTTCTTCTGAGCTTTATCCTTAATAATCTCCCTTTCCTTAACTTCCATGGATCTTGCCATAATGACAGTTTCTTTTGAATAACTGTCGTATACCACGTCACCGTCGATCACTAGGTCAGTTCCAGGCTTTACAGTTTCTTCAAATGCCTCGACCTGATCCTCGTTCAGAAAAAGCTTGACAGGAATCGAATTTGTTCCATCCGATACATAAAAAATACCAATTGCTCTGTTATCCTTTATTTTCTTCAGCTCTGACTGGAATACAGTTCCCTGTATTGCAGCGTTCCCTGTTTGAAGGTTGATATCAATAATGTCTATGATCTCTTTCCTGATTTTCTTCCCAATAGAGAAGCTTTTCGGTGCACCTCTCTTTTTTTGCTCAGGAACCTTTGCGATTATTTCCTTAAGGATCTTTCTTTCCTCAAGCTCTTTCTCAAGAAGATATTCATCTGAAGCTTCCAATTCTCCATATCTGAACTGAAGACCTTTATCCCTTTCTCTCCGAATAATCTCTGATAACTCTACTTTGAGCCCATTCCTGGTTACAGACTGGTAAGCAAGATAATGAGGCAACTGAATTATGTAATCATCTTCAGCAATCAAAGCAATATCCCCCAGCCATGATAAGCTGGAGGGTATATGTTTTCTTATTTTATTTTTAACAAGCTCCAACAATGCATCCTCAGTGTTCGCTAATCCGGATTCTTTGTATTCTATAGACACTTTGAAGTTGTCAAATTTTTCACTGAATTGTTTTAGTATTTTATCCTTGTCACTTGAGCCGAGTGTAAGACTGTTCTCCAGATAAAGCTTCATTAT
>DAIPJA010000127.1:0-5900 GCA_036770525.1 Gudongella sp.
GAGATTTCTTGTTGGCCAGAGGATATTTCTGAAAAAAATAAGCTCTCTCTTTAGATGATATATCCTATTTAAGACTTCCTTCTCAGGTTTTTCAAGCAACTGGTCCTCTACCTCATCTATTTCTTCTCCTATCGCTTCAAGAACAACAAAGTAATTGTCAACTATTGAGTCTATCAGTGCATATACAAGATCATCAGATCCGTTTTTTCGTAAGGTTTTACCCTCCTCCAGCCTTTGGTGTATGTATTGAAAGCTGTCATTGTCGTATTCCTGGAATGTGATTACTGAATTATCAAAAAGGACCAGACATATTTGTTCAGTGTCAAGGGCTCCACTTTCATCGAAAAAGATGTTTTTAGTTACCATGAAAAGAAAATTATCGTACTCCTCAGCCTTCGGATTTTGGGAGGTATTAAGTATATCCTCCTGAGCAAGGGCGTGGATACCCAAAGTCCTGCAAATCTCAAAAACAGTCTCAGTGTTAGCTATTCCAATAACATCAAGCCATTTAACCACGTTCCTGTTTTCATCAAGGAGTTCTTTGGCAGATTTTATCTCCTTCCTTTCCAGGATTTCATCGTTATATACAGTTAGT
The DNA here is from genome assembly GCA_036770525.1 of Gudongella sp. Classification (GTDB taxonomy): domain Bacteria; phylum Bacillota; class Clostridia; order Tissierellales; family Tissierellaceae; genus Gudongella. The sequence continues at coordinate 596 of DAIPJA010000127.1, forward strand.
ACCAGCTTCTGATTCTGTTTTTCGCCTTTACCCGTGTATATAAGAGAACCTGGCGGTTTGTTCGCTGTAACTGATAAATTTTTTGTTTCCCTTGACATGTTTGACCCCTCCAAACCCTTGCTACTGCCATTATACCCTTTAATTTCAATTATCTGCCATTCGAAAATCATACAACAACAATACAAGACCCCTATGCAGGAGTCTTTTGTCTTTTAAGCTTTGATGGTTTAGGCTTTACTTCACTTATAAGAACTGATATCAGTATCGCTATACATCCGATCAGAAACTTAATTGTTATAGTTTCCTTAAGAAATATTACTCCCATTATGCTTCCGAATAAGGCTTCAGTACTGAAGATTATGGCTGCATGGGTGGATGATGTGTGAGCTTGCGCAATATTTTGAACAAGAAAGGCAATCATAGAGCTAAATACAGCTAAATAGATTATAGGTAATGCCATATCAGTATTGAAGGTGGTTATTTGGGGTTCAAATATCGATGCCAGTATTAAGGCCGATACCGCAACAAAAGCCATTTGTACTGTTGTGATCACGTGAACATCAGATTCTCTCGCATAGTGACCTACAGCAACTATTTGAAGTGCAAAGAAAAATGCGCTGATAAAGGATAAAATTTCACCGAAACCAAGTCTTAAATTCCCGTCTAAGCTCAACACACCTATTCCAACAAAGCACATGATTGCCCCAAATATCTCATAGCCATCGGGCCTACGCCTTGTTAGAAGCCAATAGAAGAAAGGTACCATTACAACATTTGCACTTACAATAAAAGAATTTACGCCCACAGTAGTATTCATAAGGCCAATTGTCTGCAATAAGAATCCTAATAGCATGGTTATCCCTATGACAAGGCCTGCCTTGATATCTGAGATCTTTGCTTTTTTCAAATGCTTAAGTGATACTATCCCTATCAGGATAGTCGCAATTATGAATCTGAATGCCAAGAGATAAAAGGGAGTTATATGGTCAAGTGTGCTTTTGGTTACCACGAAGCTTGAGCCCCAGATCGCTGCAACAATAAGTAGTGAAAGGTCTGCTATAAGTGCTTTTTTGTCATTCATCAAAATCTCCTCCGGATAAGATTATATCCCAGAGGAGCATAATAGACAATACACTATAGGGGGATTTGATTAAATCGTGGATATTTGCTCGGTTTATTCAGCATTTCAATTTTTTGCTTGCAATAAAAGAAGAATAATTGTAAACTTGATTTATGATTTTAAGTTGACAATTGTGGAGGGATCAGTTTGAAAGCTAAAGACATTACCTTAATATCTCTATTTGCAGCACTTACTTCTATTGGAGCCTTTATATCAATTCCCTTGGGTCCAGTTCCGTTGACTCTTCAAACCCTTTTCGTTCTTGTATCTGGCTATGTCTTGGGTGCAAGAAAAGCCGCATTCTCGCAGCTGATCTACATATCCCTTGGTTTGATTGGCCTTCCAATTTTTGCGGGTTTCTCCGGAGGGATCCAATCAATCGTAAAGCCATCCTTTGGATTTCTAATTGGATTTGTTGCAGGAGCTTATACTGTTGGGATCCTGTCCCGTAAAGCAAAAGGGTTCTTTAGTTATCTTGCCGCATGTGCAGCAGGTACACTGGTAATATATCTATTCGGACTCCCGTACATGGCTTTTATTCTTAATTATGTTATGGATAGTGGTCTTTCACTTGAAAAAATCCTTAGTATAGGAGTTATTGCATTTATTCCAGGAGATCTTATTAAGCTGATCATCGCTGCATATTTAGGAAAAAGGCTAAATATATCCGTACTCAGTTCTGATAGAGACCTCTCCTGATATTACCTGCTCGAGACCCTCATCAAATCTTACCATAAGCTCTCCATCATGATTGATGCTTACTGCATGACCAGGTCTTTGCTTTCGTCCTTGAACTACTATTATGTCCTTGCCGATAACTGCGGATCTCTCTCTGCATATGTCCAAGGCCTGATCGATGTCTCCTGTTTCCTTAAACTGGGCGTAAAGTTCATCCAGCCTGTTCAGTACCTGAGCTAAAAGGTGCTTCCTTTGGATCGCCTTCCCTGCAGCTATCATCAGCGAAGTTGCTCTGTCCACTAATTCCGGTGGAAGCTCTTCAACGCTCTGGTTTACGTTGATACCAATTCCTAAAATGATGTAATTGACTATGCCTAATTCGCTGCTCATTTCTGTAAGTATTCCCGCAGCTTTCTTGCCGTTTATTATAATATCGTTTGGCCACTTGATCTGTGATTCGATGCCACAATCCTCAAGTGCAAGTGCCACTGCAGCTGCTCCCAAAAGTGTCAGTTTAGCTGCATTGAAGGGCTCCATATCTGGTTTTAGGATGATTGAAGCGTAAATACCTTTTCTTCCAGGTGATGACCAGCTTCTTCCAAGTCTACCTTTGCCAGAGGTCTGTTCCTCAGCAACTATTACAGTACCCTCTTCCGCATTAACTGCCAATTCCTTTGCCTTGTCATTTGTCGAGCCAACGCTTTGGAAGTGGATTAGCTTCTTACCAATTACAGATGCTGTAAGCTCTCCTTTTACCTCGTCATAGTTTATTATATCCGGTGAAGAAATAAGTCTGTAGCCCCTTCTTGTAACTGACTCAATTTCATATCCATCTTCCCTAAGGGCGTTTACGTGCTTCCAAATGGCCGTCCTAGACAATCCAAATTCTTCAGAAAGCTTTTCCCCGGATATGAATCCATCCTCCTCATGAAGCCTGTCTATGATTTTATGTTTCATATATCTTTCCCCCTATTTGTATGTAAAAAAAGAGGCCCCATTAAAGAGCCTTCTGTTAAATTATATCCTTTAATTTACCAGTAATTTTATAATCTGTATTCTTAAGGGCTTCGATATTTTCCTTACCCAGAAGCATCATCACTATTTTCAGCTTGTGGATAATTCCCTCCAGGTACTCAATTGCATTTGCATATCCTCCATGCACCAAATAAGCGAGTAGCTCTCCGCTAATAGCCGCAATGTCTGCTCCAAGGATGATAGACTTGACTACGTCCATGCTTGTCCTTATACCTCCGCTGGAGATTAGTTTAAGGTCCTGAGGCAGTCTCCGGCACTGGATAAGAGCTGCAGCGGTAGGGATGCCCCACGAATAGAGCTCAGTATAGTCGTATGCATTGTTCCTCAGATTTTCAATTTCAATAAAGTTCGTCCCGCCGAAGCCGGATACATCTATATATCTTACTCCTGCATCGTATAATCTGGAGGCTGCATCAAGAGATATCCCGAAGCCTACCTCTTTGACGATTACCGGTTTATCAATTAACTTTACTATAGCTTCGATATTCTTAAGAACTCCCTTGAAGTCCCTGTCTCCCTCTTCCATTACAAGCTCCTGAGCCAGATTAAGGTGCAGCTGAAGAGCATCCCCGTCAACCATCTCTATGGCTCTCTTGGCTTCATCAACAGTTGCAAGGCCGCTAAGGTTGCTGATTACTATACCATCAGGTCCTATAACCTCCCTGACGATGTGAAAGGATTCCCTGGCGCTGTCATCCTCCAATGCTATGGTTTGGGATCCCACAGCCATAGGAATCCTCAATTCCCTAGCCAGTGCAGCAAGGTCCTTGTTTATCTCCTGGGTAAATTCTGAGCCTCCGGTCATAGCATTGATCAATATTGGATAGTCTATAACCTTACCGAGAAATCCGGTGCTGGTATCGATTTGGTCAAAGTCCAACTCAGGAAGTGAATTATGGGCTAAATAAACATCTCCCATCAAATTATCCCCTTTGTAGGAGGTTTTCAAATAGTTCTCAATGTGCTCTTTTTTTCTGACCCTTCGCATTTTTACACCTCTTTTAGAGTTAGGGTTCAATTATTCTGGAGAATAATCTCCAAACATAGACTTAACAAGCTGATCTGTAGCCTCTGCATCGTGAAGGAAATAGCTTACTTCGCCGATATATCCTCCAGCTCCAGGCAGTGTTGCAGTTTCCATTGCTTCTACGTCTATCTTATTTGCCGCAAGTGCACCCTTAAGCATAAGCTTCAGAGTAATATTTGTCTCAACATTGTCGAAAAAGGTTTCCACAAGCTTAGGCAGCTTCAAAAGATTTTTTGGAGTTATAGTCTGTTTGACAAGCTCCTTCATGAAATACTGCTGGGTCTTTGTTCTTCCAACATCTCCATCAGGATATCCCACAGTCATATCGTTATTATGTCTGAAGCGAAGAAAATCATGGGCATTCTTTCCATCGAGTGTCTGCAGTCCCTTGTCGATATTGATTTTTAAAGGAGGATCAGCTGTAGGATCGTTGTATCTCATGTTGAAGGGTACCTCGACGGTAACTCCACCAATAGCATTTACAACATCCTGTACTATCTGATAGTCCACCTTGACGTAGTACTCAAGATCCAGTCCAAGTAATTCCTCCACCGCTTCAAGAGCCGCTTCCGCACCCCCGTATGCATGGGCTGCATTTATCTTGTCCTTTTTCCCATTTACAGTCGTCCTTGTATCTCTGGGGATGGACATAATGCTTATCTTGCCTGTGTCAAGATTGACTCTTGTAAGCATAAGTGTATCTGTCCTTGTTCCCTTGGATTTGGCAACGTCCTTTGCATCGACTCCCATAAGGAGAAATATTATATCATTATTTTCAGGCTCTGCCGGCTCCTCCGCCAAAGGCTCCTCATCGGAGGGTGAAGGCGTCTCTGCAGATACGGGCTCATTCTCGAAGATTGCATCTCCCAGGAAGCTGTAAAACAGCCCGAATACAACGATAGATACCAAGAAAACCGTAATAAATAGTTTTTTCATGTTACACCTCATTCATATAAATAGCTATTATAAATAATACTATAAATGAGGAGGGATTACAATTACTTATGGCAACTACCGGGTTACAATTTGGATACAATTGGGTACTTCAATTGCTGTAATCTATAAGGTCATGCAGGATCGCTCTTTTCAGTTCGATCATCTTATCCTCACCCTGCAGGTATTCTACAATCTTTAGAGCAAAGTACACAGCAGTGGCTGGTCCCCTCGAAGTTATGATATTGCCATCCTTAACGACGAGCTCCTCCTTCATTAATATATCCTTCATCTCTTTGTCAAATCCCGGATAACACGTCACCGCCTTGCCCTTCAGTACACCTGCTCGTTCTAAAACTATCGGTCCTGCGCAAATGGCAGCTACAAGTTTTCCTGAGGTATAAAGCTCCTGAACTATTTGGATGACTCTATCATTCTCTCTCAGTGACATTGCTCCGGGTCTACCACCAGGGATAACAACCCCCCTGTAGCCGGACAGATCTTTTATCTGA
>DAIPJA010000128.1:0-5889 GCA_036770525.1 Gudongella sp.
CCTTTGCCTCGGCACATTTTTCGCAACCCTCAGTTTTAAAGAATCTGATATCTATCGTGTCTGCAGAAGAAACTGCAAACGTTCCAAATAGACTTAGTAAAAATAATGATAGTAATATTATATTAAGTACTCTTTTTTTCATGGTTTGTACTCCCCCACGAGTAAAATCATGTTATAAAAATCCTATTTAAAGATAATGGTTATTGATTTATAGATGAAACTGCCTAATAATATTAAAAATTAAATAAAAATCACTTCTAGAATCAATATAAGTGGCAGGCAACAAAGTGATTCTTACCAGACTCAACAAGAGGGGGCTCTTTTGTTTCACATATCTTTCCTATTTTCTTAAAGCACCTTTCATGGAATCTGCATCCTGAAGGGGGATTAATTGGGCTTGGAACATCACCTTGCAATATTATTTCTTTTTTTCTTAGCTTAGGATTAACAGTAGGAACTGCAGAAAGTAGTGCTTCTGTGTAGGGGTGGAGGGGGTTTTTAAAAAGTTCTTTTTTAGGCGCCATCTCTACAATTTTTCCAACATACATCACTGCAACTCTATCACAAATATGCTTTATTACGCTAAGATCATGTGTAATAAATAGGTAAGTAAATCCAAACTCTTTTTGTAGATCCTGCATCAAATTTAGTATCTGCGCCTGGATAGATACATCCAAGGCTGAAACAGGTTCATCTGCAACTACAAATTCAGGATTTACAGCAAGGGTTCTTGCCAGTCCAATTCTCTGTCTTTGACCTCCAGAAAACTCATGAGGGTACCTGTTTATCTGCTCAGGAGTTAATCCGACTTTTTCCATTATCTCTAAAACTTTTTTCTCCCTATCTGCCTTGGGGTAGAGGTTGTGGATGTCCATGGGCTCTGAGATAATGCTGCCAACTGTCATCCTAGGGTCTAATGATCCAAATGGATCCTGGTATACAATCCCCATCTTTCTCCTGTATGCCCTCATCTCTTCTCTTTTCAGGTGAGTTATGTCTTCGCCTCTAAAGATTATTTTGCCGCCGTCTGGCTCATAAATCTTCAGAATAGTTTTCCCGCATGTCGTCTTGCCGCACCCACTTTCCCCAACAAGGCCAAGAATTTCACCTTCCATTATCTTAAAAGAAACATTGTCAACGGCCTTGATGACATCTGGTTTCTTTAGAAACTCTGCCTTTGTGTTAAAGTACTTTTTCAGCTCAATAATCTCTAGGATTTCCATGGAAGTTCCTCCAAATAGCACCTTGATAGATGGCCATTCTCTTTTCTTTCTAAAGGTGGCTCTTTTTGCCTGCAGATGTCCATAGCATAAGGGCACCTTGGTTGAAATTTGCACCCTGGTGGCAGATCTATGAGATCAGGAACATTACCTTCAATTATTTGTAGCCTTTTTTTATCGACATCGAGCCTTGGAATCGCATTGTTTAAGCCAACTGTATAGGGATGCAAGGGATTTTCAAATATGTTTTCTACGCTCCCCTGCTCAACTATCTTACCCGCATACATCACTGCAACATTCTTGCACGTTTCTGCAACGACTCCAAGGTCGTGAGTTATAAGAAGAACTGCTGTAGAAAATTCATCTTTTAAGTCTTCAATCAATCTCAATATCTGCGCTTGGATTGTAACGTCCAAAGCTGTGGTAGGCTCGTCAGCTATCAATAGCTTAGGATTGCAGGAAAGCGCCATTGCAATCATTGCCCTCTGTCTCATCCCACCTGAGAGCTGGTGAGGATACTCCTTAAATCTCTTCTCAGCTTCAGGTATTCCAACTATCTTTAACATCTCTATAGCTTTCCTTGTGGCTTGTTTTTTGTCTAGATCTTGGTGGAGCATTATGACCTCCATGAGCTCATGGCCTATAGTAAAAAGAGGGTCAAGAGAAGTCATAGGCTCTTGGAATATCATCGATATCTCCTTCCCCCTTATCTTCTGCATTTCCTTTTCAGTCTTTGTAATAAGATCCGCTCCATCGAGAAATATATTCCCTCCAACTATTTTTCCAGGAGGGTATGGGACCAGCCTTATTACTGAGAGAGCTGTTACAGACTTTCCGCATCCACTCTCCCCAACAAGGCCAAAAGACTCCTTTTTATCAATTGAAAAACTGACTCCGTCTACCGCTTTTACTACTCCGTCGTCTGTGAAAAAATGAGTTTTAAGCTCAGATACCTCAAGAAGGGGTTTTGTCATATCTTACTCCCCCCTTTAAGTCTTGGATCTAGTGCGTCCCTTAATCCGTCACCAAGCATATTAAGTGAGATAACTGAGAGTAAAATAGCAATACCTGGAAACGTGGCCGCCCACCAGGCACCCGTCACTAGGTATTTTCTCGCAATTGAGAGGGAAAGGCCCCATTCTGGAGAGGGTGGCTGTGCACCAACACCAAGGAACCCAAGGGCTGCTGCATCAAGTATTGCTGTTGCAAGCATGAGAGTTGAATAGACTATGAGTGGTGCCAGGGAGTTTGGCAGGACATGTTTGAAAACTATCCTCCAGTTTGAAGCGCCTAGAGCGTGTTCTGCTTCGATGTATTCCATCTCTTTAATTGATAGAACTGAGCTTCTAATTATTCTCGCCATTTGAGGCGCGTATACTATCCCAATTGCAAGCATGGCCTTATCTATGCCCCTTCCAAGAGTGCCTGCGACTACAAGAGCTAATAATAGGGCAGGGTAGGCAAAAAGTATGTCTGCTATCCTCATCAAAATACTATCTATCTTGCCTCCTACATACCCCGCGACAAGGCCCAATCCTGTTCCAATTATTAAGGCAAATCCTAGTGCAACAAATCCTACGCTAAGTGTTATCCTACCGCCATAAAGCATCCTTGAAAGTATATCCCTGCCTAAATTATCTGTTCCGAGATAGTACCCTTCAAGCCCGTCATCAGCCCAAAATCCTGGTTTTAGGCCACGGTCAAGGTCAACATCAGTGGGATTGTGTGGAGCAAATATAGGAGCGCCAAAACAAAGTATGAATATAACAATGAGCATCCCAAGGCCAACCATGGCAGTCTTATTCTTCCTAAGCTGCTTGATTGTTATCTCGGCCCTTGTACGCTGCTTTGTTTTTATCGGTAATCCCTTCTCCATCTTATCCCTCATACTTAATTCTCGGATCAATATACACATAGACAATATCTGTAATTAGATTAACAATGACAAAAAGAGTTGCAAAGAATAAGGTGAATCCCTGGACTACAGGGTAATCATATGCAAGTATAGCATCAGTGATGTACTTCCCAAGCCCGGGAAGTGTGAATATAGTCTCTGTTAAGACCGCCCCTCCCATAAGCAATCCTATTTCCATCCCGATGACAGTAACTATGGGTATCAGGGCATTTCTCACTGCATGCTTGTATATTACAGTCCTTTCTGAAAGGCCCTTTGCCCTTTCAGTTCTAATAAAATCTTGTCTTAAAACTTCAAGCATTGATGAGCGGGTCATCCTTGCAACAGTTGCCATTGGTATCGTTGCAAGAGCAAATGCTGGAAGTATCAGGTGTTTTAGAGAGTCAACAAATGCAGGCCAATTTAGTGTTAGGATGCTATCAAGGACATACATCCCAGTAATCCTTTGAAGCTCTATACCTATTGAAAGCCTACCCCCTACAGGGGTTAATCCTAACTGTATACTAAATATATAGATTAACATAAGCCCTAGCCAGAATACCGGCATGGACACACCGAAGAGAGCACCTAGCATGACCCCATAATCCGCTATTGAATACTGCTTAACTGCAGATATAACGCCGGCAATAATACCTATTATAGTGGCTATAATAATTGCAAAAAGAGTAAGCTCTAGGGTCATAGGTAGTCGTTCTATTATCTCGTTTGTGACAAGGTCACGAGACTCTATTGACCTCCCAAGATCTCCTTGTATAGCCATCCTGAGCCAATAGAAATATTGAACGTATATTGGATCATTAAGGTGGTATTTCTCCCTTATATTTTCTAAAACTTGAGGTGAAGCGTGCTCTCCGGCAAGATGAACTGCAGGGTCTCCCGGAGCAAGCCTAACTAAACTAAATGTGATTATGGACACTCCAAAAAGGACTATGACCAATAATCCCAATCTTTTTAGTATATACTCCTTCATTTTTAATCTCCAAAAAAAAAGAAAATAAAAATTAATTTATTTTTCTTTATATACTGGATAAAAGAACTTCCTATCTGTTGGGTGTATCACGAAACCCTTTATGTTTGACCTAAAGGCTAGATTCTGGTCTGCATGAGCAATGAATACGTGTGTGGATTCGTCTACAATCATCTTGTTTGCAAGTTTGTAGAGCGTATCCCTCTGCTCTTGGTCGAATGTCAATAGAGCATTGTTCAAAACTTTTTGTAATGGCGCATTCCTCTTAAATCCATAGTTACCAGCGCTACCAACTGTGCAGACGTGGTCAGAGTATAGGACATTTAAGAAGTTGTCTGGGTCTCCATTGTCACCAGACCATCCGAGCATTATCATTGGTGCCTTCCCTGCTTCTGCATCCTGTAAGTATGTTCCCCAGTCTTCGGTGAATAGATTTACCTTTATTCCAACCTTTGAAAGGTCGCTCTGTATAGCCTCTGCTATTCCAGTTGGTTCTGGGAAGTATGGCCTTGAGGTTGACCCCATATGCCAGAGTGTTACTTCAAATCCATTTTCATACCCTGCATCTTTCAATAACTGCTTTGCTTTATCCGGGTTGTATGGGTATCCTATTAGCTCGTCGTTGTATCCAAGTAATCCTGGCGGCATTCCCTGAACGGCAACTGTTGCTGCTCCCTTGTAAAGATTCTTTACTATTGCTTCTTTATTAATTGCATATTGGATAGCTTGTCTTACCCTGATATCCTTGAATGGTTCAAATTCTCCTGGAACTGCGACTTCTTCTCCATCATCCCACTGGTAGTTACCATTCTTGTCGACATAGCCTTCTCCACAATTTAGGGCGATGTAACCAACATTCATACCCGCCTGAGAAACAAGCTGCAAGTTTGGATTTTGTTTGATTATCTCAAGCTGTGATGGGTCTGGATACTCCATTCCATCTACTTCACCAGCCTGTAAGGCCATAAGACGTGCAGAGGGGTCCGGTATAACCCTGAATATTACCTGATCAAGGTATGCCCTTCCTCCCCAGTAGCTCTCGAATGCCTTCAAGGTGATGTGGTCATCCTTTACCCACTCGACAAATTCAAATGGTCCTGTACCAACTGGGTTTTTGAAGTAATCGTCCCCATATTGCTTTGCTGCTTTTTCACTTACGACGGCAGCTGTGAACATTGCAAGGCTTGTCATCATCGAAGAGTTTGGCTTAGTCATATGGATTGCAACTGTGTAGTCATCTATCTTCTCAACTTTTTCAATGTCGCTGAACATGTAACCCCAGTATGCCCATTCCCCTTTGTCATGGTACCAGTTGTTTACATCATACTGTCTTGCAAAAGAGAATACGACGTCATCTGCGGTCATCTCTCCAAATCCTTTGTGGAATTGGACGCCTTTTCTAAGCTTAAATGTAATTGTTTTCTTATCTTCTGAGATTGTCCACTCAGTAGCAAGAGCAGGTTTTATACTTGTAGTTCCCTCTTCATACATGACGAGTCCCTCATGTATGTTGTCCATCCTCTGTATTGATTCACCATCTGTGACATCAGCTGGATCGAGTCTAACTGCATCACCGCTGGAACCAAAGACTAATGTACCCCCATATTTGGAAGTTGCGTCTGTTGTGCTTGGAGGAGTTGTTGTTCCCTGGTCAGCACAACCGCTAAAAACGGATGACAGCATTATCAATGCTATCAAGAGTCCAAGTAGTTTACCTTCTTTTTTCATTAATTTCACCTAGAAACTCACTCTTACTGAAAGGTATTGTTCTATTTAACTTTTTCTAT
>DAIPJA010000129.1:0-5874 GCA_036770525.1 Gudongella sp.
CACAATGACTTCTATATAATCGATACAAAGATCGAGGAAATATCCAAGGGATTGGGGCTGGATGATATAGGGCTGGAAAGGGAGGTAACTGACCTAAGCGGAGGTCAGCGAACCAAGGTCCTTCTAACTAAGCTGCTTCTTGAGAAGCCCGATATACTGATGCTGGATGAGCCTACGAATTATCTTGATGAGCAGCATATAGTCTGGCTTAAAAGATATCTTCAGGAATACGAAAACGCCTTTATCCTCATATCCCACGATATCCCATTCCTAAACAGTGTAATAAACCTAGTGTACCACGTGGAGGACAAGGAGCTTAACAGATATGTAGGTAACTATGATGATTTCCAGAGACTTTATGAAGCCAAAAAAGCTCAGCTTGAGGCAGCCTATAACAGACAGCAGCAGGAGATCGCTGATCTTGAGGACTTCGTGAGAAGGAACAAGGCCAGCGTTGCGACAAGGAACATGGCTATGTCGAGACAGAAAAAACTGGATAAGATGGAGATAATTGAGCTCGCAAGGGAGAAGCCAAAGCCGCAGTTCAACTTCAAGGAGGGAAGAACTGCCAACAAGCTGATCTTCCAGACCAAAGAGCTTGTCATAGGTTATGGTGAGCCTTTGACCAAGCCATTGGATCTTATGCTTGAGAGAGGGCAAAAAATTGCTCTGACCGGGGCAAATGGATTGGGAAAGACGACGCTCTTAAAATCTATACTCGGGCTTATACCTGCGTATTCGGGAGAGGCAATCCTTGGGGACAACCTGGAGATAGGTTATTTCCAGCAGGAGATGTCTCCCGGCAGCAATACCTGCATTGAGGAGATTTGGCAGGAATTCCCCGGCTGGACACAATATGAGGTAAGAAGCGCTTTGGCGAAGTGCGGACTTACAACAAAGCACATTGAATCCAAGGTAATGGTCCTTAGCGGAGGAGAGCAGGCAAAGGTAAGACTTTGCAAGATCATGAACAGACCTACCAATATCCTGCTTCTGGATGAGCCAACAAACCACCTTGATGTGGATGCAAAGGAAGAGCTGATGAGAGCCCTTAAGGCATATAAAGGCGGGATCCTTTTGATCTCCCACGAGCCTGAGTTCTACAGGGAAGTTGCAACGGAGGTATGGAACTGTGAGGGTTGGAGTACAAAGATGTTTTAATTTAATAGATTGCGAAAAGTGGATCGGAAATTTCTCCGATCCACTTTTTTATTCAAACAGCGATAAATATTCTCCATAACCTTCCTTCTCCAAATCGACCTTGGGGATGAACCTCAGCGAAGCGCCGTTTATGCAATACCTCAATCCCCCCATTTCCCTAGGCCCGTCGTTGAATACATGTCCAAGATGGGAGTCAGCGTCCCTGCTCCTTACCTCAGTTCTTAACATAAAGTGGCTGAAGTCCTTTTTCTCGACGATCTGTTCACTTTCCAGAGGCTTGGAGAAGCTGGGCCAGCCGCATCCAGCATCAAATTTATCCTTCGAGGAAAACAGTGGCTCCCCTGATACTATATCCACATAGATCCCATCTTCAAATAATTGGTCATACTCGTGAGTGTGAGGCCTTTCTGTATAGCTTTCCTGTGTAACCAGGTAGGACAGTTCTGATAGTTTTTTCCTTAATTCTTCCTTAGATGGTTTAGTAAATTTTTTGTCCATTTGATACACCTCCGGTACACTTTATACCCATGAAAAAATAATATTGACAAAATTTTAAAATGAATATATAATAAACCTACAACCTTATATTAAGTTGTAGGTTGTTGATTATTAAAGAAAGGAGGACAACAGATGGTACTTGGTAAGGGAAATCTAATTAAGAATAAACATGGAAGTATGGAGCTCGAGGAGTACAAGATGAAGCTTCTTGGGAAAAATAGACTAAACGAGGTCATTGAGCTTCAACAGTACGTTTATGACAATCTCCCCAACAAGGAGGTCTTATACATCGATTCCTATGATGATATGCTCGTAGATATGGAAAAAGGAGCAAGGATAATAGGAGTGCTTAACAGCAGAGACCGTCTGGTGGCCTACAGATATATAGCGTTCCCAGGCAATGAGGAGAGAAATCTAGGCTACGATATAAATATGAAGGAGGATCAGCTGGAGAAGGTGGTTCACCTTGAGACTACAGTTGTGGATCCAAAGTACAGAGGTAATGGCTTGCAAAGTCTTACTCTAGATGCAGCGGCAAAAATGGTAAAGGCCGAAGGTTTCAGACACCTTATGTGTACGGTATCGCCATATAATTTCTACAGCCTTTACAACGTTATGATGAATGGGCTGAAGATCAAGGCTCTTAAGAAGAAGTACGGCTCCGAGGAGGACGGCGAGGAAGGTCTATGGAGATTTATCCTTCACAGCGACCTTAACAGGAAGTCATTGAATCCTGTAGATCTGGTTGTATCCAAGTGGGCAAACCTGGATAAGCAGAAGGAGCTTATTGACAATGGTTATGTTGGCTATGAGATTATCAAGGATACAAAACAACTGAATTATATAAAGTTTGAAGAAATCAGTGCATAATATAGATGCTAAAGCTTTTCATTATTCTCCTCCTTACTGAAAATCCAGGACAAGGTGTCCTGGATTTCTTCTTTTAAACTATATTATTTCTATTTCATCTCCAGGTTGTATGGTGCCCCCTTCAAGGACCTTGGTAAATATTCCTTCCTTAGGCATTACGCATTTCCCTACCTTGACCTGTATTGCACAGCCCTTGTGGCATTCCTTCCCTATTTGAGTAACCTCGTGAAGAGTGTTTCCGATCCTAAGCTTTGTTCCTATCGGAAGCTGATAGAGGATTATTCCCTCCGTCGTAAGATTCTCTGCAAAGTCCCCATATTTCAGGTCATCCATTCCCATATCCTTCATTTTGCTGAAGCTTTCAACGCCGAGCAGGCTGACCTGTCTGTGCCAGTCTCCGGCATGAGCATCATTCTCAAGTCCATGATTTTCTATGAAGCTCCCCTTTTCAACAGGCTCCTTTACAACTCCCTTTGTATCAGAGATATTGACTGAAATTACCTTCCCCTTTTCTGTTCGCATATATTCTCCGGATTTCCCTCCCGTTTTTTTCATTAGCTTGATATCCTCAATTATCATATCCTTATCGATAGCCTTGCACATATCATAAATGGTAAGTGCAGCAACAGAAGCTGCTGTAAGGGCTTCCATCTCTACACCTGTTTTCCCTACGGTTCTTGCTTCGGCAGTTATATCCACCCAACTGTCACCGAGAGAGAAGTTTATGTCTACTCCTGTAAGAAGGATGTTATGACACATAGGAATCAGGTCACTTGTTTTCTTGGCAGCCATTATTCCTGCCACCTGAGCTACTCCTAGTACGTCGCCTTTCTTGATCTGGCCGTCCTTTATCCTTTGAAGGGTGTTTTCATTCATCCTGATCCTGCCGGAGGCCACTGCAGTCCTTTTTGTGTCGTCCTTTTCTCCTACCTCAACCATCCTTGCTCTGCCTTCTTCATTGAAATGAGTAAGCTCCATATCTCAACCTCCTATCGAGTTCATGCTTCGCTTGATATATTCCTGGTTCTCAAGGTGGTGCTCCTCCTCCTTAGTGAGGATAGCATTTTCTATAGCTTGCTCAAGGTCTCCTCCTTCGCGTATGATCCTCCTGAGATCGATCTCTCTATCTGAATGAAGGCACAGCTTAAGCTTCCCTGTTGCGGTGAGCCTTACTCTGTTGCAGTTATCACAGAATTTGCAGGATATGGGATTTATAAGTCCAACCTTACCCTCGCCATCTTTAAGTCTGTAGTACGTTGCCGGTGAAGACGGATCCTCCCTGTCTATCGGGACCAGTCCAGGAACTTTCTCCAAAACAGTTGAATTGGGTATAAACTTGGACTTGGCAAAGGATGCGGCCTCACCTATTGGCATAAGCTCAATGAATCTGACATCTATAGAGCCATCCCTGGTCAGCTCGACAAAATCACTGATCTCGTCGTCATTAAAACTCCCAATAAGGACTGTATTTAGCTTTATTGGCTTCATTCCAAGCTCCTTGACCCTTCTTATACCTGCAAGTACCCTGTGAAGATTACCCCCCCTTGTGATCAGGCTGTATTTCTCCTCATCAAGAGTATCGAGACTGATGTTGATCCTATTCACTCCAGCCTTCACCAACTCCTCGGCATACTGGTCAAGAAGGATACCATTTGTAGTAAGTGTGACCTCTTTTACACCATCCAGCTTGCCTACCTTATCCATGAGATCGACTGCCCCATACCTGACCAGAGGTTCCCCTCCTGTAAACCTTATCTTTGATATCCCAAAATTTACAAAAGCTTCTGTAACCTGATAGAGCTCCTCCAGAGAGAGCATCCCGTCATGGGTAACCTTATTTTTGAT
Organism: Gudongella sp.; assembly: GCA_036770525.1. Lineage (GTDB taxonomy): Bacteria > Bacillota > Clostridia > Tissierellales > Tissierellaceae > Gudongella. The sequence goes on from DAIPJA010000129.1 coordinate 4,375, forward strand.
CCCATCCTTTGGCATGCAGTATTCACATCTAAGATTGCATCTGTCGGTAAGTGATATCCTTAGATAATTGATTTCTCTACCAAAGCTGTCCTTCATATAATCACCCTCAATCTATCCAAATTATTTCACCAGTTCTATTGAATCCATAGCCTCCCATTTCAGTTACCCTGTTTTTAAATTCCTCAGACTTGATTGTCCTTATGAACTCCATCACCAAATCCATTTTCAAAGATTCCCCGTCAATAAGGAAGTCGTAGTCTTCATCTGCCAAAGGCACAAAGTCCAAGCCCATTGCGTTAGCTGCTGAAAGCACGCCAAGCCCCGTATCGGCGGATCCTGTCAAAACAGCAGAAGCCACAGCCATATGAGTTGAGAGTTCTCTTTGATATCCCCTGATATCTTCAGGTTGTATCCCTGAAAGCTGCAGCTTGTAATCAAGGAGCACTCTTGTTCCTGCCCCTCTTTGCCTGTTGGCGAATACTACATCCTCTCTTACGAGATCATATACACCTGCTATTTTCTTCGGATTGCCCTTGGGAACTATAAAGCCTTGCAGCCTTTGTATCCCCTTGATCAGAACCATTTTTCTACCTGGAAAATATTTCTTTACGTAGCTTATATTATATTCTCCTGTATCCATATCCAACAGGTGTATTGGAGCAAGATGGCATTCATCTCTTCTAAGACTCATGATCCCACCCATACTCCCGACGTGGGAGGATGAAAGCTTCATCATATCTCCTATTATGTCCATTACAAGGTCATGGCTGCCGATCGATACGAGGGTATCTCTTATTTGTGATAAAGGCTTAAGCAGCTCGACCTCTATTTGGTCTCCTGCTTCGTATCCTTCAACATTTCTTGGGATTATTCCAAGACCATCAGCCTTTACAAGGCTCATACTTACCCCTGCGCCACCGGCAAGTGGTGTTGCGATAAGTCTGTCCCCGACCTGTCCAAGGCTTACTCTTATGACTTCCTTGTTTTTTAGCGAGGAAACCAGACGCCTCGATATAGTTGCCTTAACAGTCTCATATATCTCCCCCCGATCCCCCAGATACTTTAGGATAACTGGTTTGGCGAAGATGTCGAAAACCATGAAGGCGGAGACTGGATATCCCGGTATTCCTATTACCGGCTTTTCATTTATTACTCCTAGTATTGTAGGCTTACCCGGCTTCATAGCAACACCATGGACAACTACTTCTCCAAGCTCTCTAATAAGGTTGACCGTGTAATCCTTCGTCCCTGCAGAGGAACCGGCATTTACCAATACCACATCATTCTCGTCGACCGCCAGAAGGATAAGCTTTTTAAGCTTCTCATAATCATCCTCCATTGGAGAGTATCTCTTTCCAACTCCTCCAAGGCTTTCTACCAAGCCCTTGAAAACGTGGGAATTTGAGTCGATTATCGTTCCTTCCTTAACCTGAGAGATCTCCTCAACGATCTCTGAGCCTGTCGGTATTATGCCCACCCTCGGCTTAGCATATACAGGCA
>DAIPJA010000130.1:0-5800 GCA_036770525.1 Gudongella sp.
TGGCGGAGCAAGCTATCCTGCGACGGGATCTGAGGGAGATGGCTATAAGCTCGCAAAAGCCTTTGGACATACCATTACGCAATTAAAGCCATCACTTGTTCCTATCGAGCTCCACGATCCATGGCTGAAGGACCTGATGGGTTTATCCTTAAAGAACGTAACGTTAAAGGCATCTGATGGGAAAAGAATTATCCATGAGGAATTTGGAGAAATGATTTTCACTCATTTTGGAATATCCGGACCTATAGTTCTTACAATGAGTAACCGTATAAACCGACTTAAGAAAAGACCACACCTGACAATAGACCTAAAGCCTGCATTAGACGAGGACACACTAGACAATAGGCTCTTGAGAGATTTTCAGGAGTATACTAATAAGCAGCTAAAAAATGCATTGAATGATCTATTACCACAGAAGCTGATACCATTGGTTATCCAGATATCTGAAATACTGCCGGATAAGACAGTGCATCAGATAACCAGAGAAGAACGTAGAAGACTGCTTATGGCTGTTAAGGCTTTCCCACTTGAATTTAAGGGCTTCAGACCTCTTGAGGAAGCTATAGTTACCTCAGGTGGTATCAAGGTATCAGAGATCAATCCTTCAACTATGGAATCAAAGATAGTACCAGGATTATTCTTTGCAGGCGAGATTATGGACATAGACGCACTAACAGGTGGATTTAATCTCCAAATAGCATATTCTACCGGCTATTTAGCCGGAATTAATGCATAAATAGCTTGTTTACCTACGCACGATATTATATAATTATAAAGGAGAGTTTGTATGAGTGTAGTATCTATACGAGGGGCTATTACTGTTGAGGAAAACACCAAGGATGCTATCCTGGATGGAACTTTGGAGCTGTTGGGGAAGATTGAGGAAGAAAACCATCTGCAAAGAGACAGGGTCGTCAGCATGATTTTTTCTGCCACCGGAGATTTAGATAAGGCATACCCTGCGAAAGCCGCCAGGGATATGGGATATGTGAATTGTGGACTTATGTGTTTTGGTGAGATGGCTGTGGAAGGCAGTCTTGAAAAATGCATTCGGGTAATGGTTCTATATGATTCCGATGAAGGACAGGGAAACGTCCGTCATGTCTATCTCAAAGATGCCAGAGGCCTCAGGCCTGACTTAGCTACTTGATACAAACCACCCAAGGGTGGTTATTTCTTTTTAGGAGGCACCGTGATGAAGCATGTTTCAATTGCCATTGATGGTCCGGCAGGAGCTGGTAAGAGTACGGTAGCGAAAATAGTGGCAGATAAGCTTGGCTTTCAGTATATAGATACAGGAGCAATGTATAGAGCATATACACTGAAGATTTTAGATAACGGGATAGATCCCGAAGATGAGATAAGTGTTTTGAAGCTTCTTGATTCTACAGATATAGATTTTAGGGATAACAGGATCTTTTTGGATGAGACTCAGGTTGATGAGGAGATCCGAGAAGGAAGGATCACAAAGAATGTTTCCTATATAGCCAGCTATAAGGCTGTAAGAGAGAAGATGGTAAGGCTTCAACAGTCTATGAGCACTAGAAAATCAGTGGTCATGGATGGTAGAGATATAACCACCGTCGTACTTCCTGATGCTGATTTTAAATTTTTCATAACAGCAACAGCAGAGGAAAGAGGAAGAAGACGGTACCTGGAGCTTCTGGGTAAGGGTGTTGAAGGGATCACTCTTGAGGATACCATTGAGGATATTCGAAGAAGAGACACCTTTGACAGTACTAGAGAGGAATCGCCTCTAACAAAAACTGAGGATTCGTATCTGGTGGATACAACCAATATGACGATCTCAGAGGCAGTGGAGCACATAATCTCCATTGTTGATGGTGAGGGTTCGGAGCAAAGGGGGGAGAGCTAGCTTGTTCTATACTTTGGTCAAGGCTATAGCCTTCGTCCTGTTCAAAATTGCATTCAGGGTAAAAGTATTAGGAGCTTCCAATGTTCCCCTTGAGGGAAGATTGGTGTTATGTGCAAACCATATGAGCAACTGGGATCCTATAGTACTTGCTGCATTTTTCCCAAGAAAAATTGCTTGGATGGGGAAAAAAGAATTGTTTCAAAAAAAACTGCTTGCGAAACCTTTGTCCTGGCTTGGAGTATTCCCCGTGGATAGACAGATAGCCGACATATCTGCTGTCAAGACAGCACTTAGAGTGTTGAAGGAGGAAAGAGTCCTTGGTATTTTCCCTGAGGGCACCAGAGTCAAGGAGTTTAAACCTGAAAATGCAAAGGCAGGAGTTGCACTATTAGCTGTAAAGGCAAAAGCACCTGTGCTTCCAGTATTTATTACTAGCACATATAAGCTTTTTGGACCTCTTGTAATAAACATTGGTGAGCCAGAGGACTATGCAGCTAACAATCCTGGGAAATTGGATAACGAGAAATACACTGAATTGAGTCAGGATATCCTGACAAGGATATATTCGTTGGGAGGATAGGCTTTGGAGATAATAATTGCAAAAAATGCAGGGTTCTGCTTTGGGGTGGACAGAGCAGTCAAAATGACTCTGGAGGTACTGGAAAAAGAAGGAGAACAGGTTTATTCCTATGGACCCTTGATACACAATCCACAGGCTGTTTCAGAGTTGGAGGATAAGGGCTTGACAACCCTTGAAAGCTTTGAAAAGATTTGGGAAGGCAGACTTATTTTCAGATCACATGGAGTGCCAGAGGCAATACAGGGAAAGGCTGTGGAAATGGGTCTAAGCGTAGTGGATTGTACCTGCCCGTATGTAAAGGCAGTTCATAAAAGAGTTAGAGATTTCAGCGACAAAGGCTATGATATAGTTATAATCGGAGACTCTGCCCACCCTGAGGTCATTGGGATCAATGGATGGTGTTACGATAAGGCTTATATCATAGACTCTGAAGAGGAAGCAAGGAACCTTCCGCAACTGGGGAAGGTATGCGTGGTTTCTCAAACCACAAACAGGCTTGAAAAATTTCAACTACTGGCTGATATCGTCAAGGAGAGATCAAGCGAGTCAGAGATATTCAATACTATCTGCAATGCAACCAGGACCAGACAAGATTCAGCTGCAGAGCTTGCTCAGAGAGTTGATGCTATGATAGTGATTGGAGGAAAAACCAGCTCTAATACGACCAAGCTGGCAGAAATCAGCAGAAAGTACTGCAATAATGTTTATCTTATAGAAACTGTGGAAGAATTAGCTTTACAAGAGCTACAAAATTTTAATACAATAGGAATAACCGCAGGTGCTTCAACACCTGATCGGATAATTAAGGAGGCTGTTAAGGTAATGGAGAACTACAACAAAGATGAGATGATGGAAGCAATCGAGAGCTCGTTTAAAAGAATTAACAGGGGAGAGGTCCTCAAGGGAATCGTGCTCTATGTAACAAACACTGAGGTAATGGTAAATATCAACTACAAAAGCGATGGTATAATCACAAGAGATGAGCTGTCAAAGGATGGTGACTTAAATCCTAAGGATCTTTTCAAGGTAGGCGACGAAATCGACGTATTCGTTGTAAAGCTTGACGATGGAGACGGCAACGTAGTACTTTCAGCTAAGAGAGTAGGCTTTATAAAGGATTGGGAGGTTCTCGAGGAATCCTTCAAGAATGAGGATATCGTAGAAGCGAAGGTAATCAACGCTGTAAAGGGCGGACTTACTGTAATGGTAAACAGCGTCAACGGTTTTATGCCAGCATCACAAATATCTATGAACTACGTTTCAGACCTGAACCAGTTCAAGGGTAAGACGCTGAGAGCAAAAATCATAGATTTCGATATTCAGAAGAGGAGAATGATCCTTTCCAGAAAAGCGATCGAAAAAACTGAGTCTGATTCAAAGAGAAAGGCTCTTTGGGAGACGATCGAGGTCGGCAAAACTCTTGCAGGAACAGTTCAAAGGCTTACCGACTTTGGAGCTTTCGTAGATCTTGGGGGCATAGACGGACTTATCCATATATCTGACCTTGCATGGTTCAGAGTAAAGCATCCTTCAGATGTTCTTAAGGAAGGCGACAAGGTTGAGGTAAAGGTACTTGCCTTCGATATGGAGAAAAATAGAATATCATTAGGCTTGAAGCAGACTACAGAAGAGCCATGGGAAGTGTTCGTTAGAGACTACAAGGTTGGCGACGTAATAGAGGGAGAAGTAGTAAACATACTCGACTTTGGTGCTTTCGTGAGAGTGATCAAGGGTGTAGACGGATTGCTTCACGTTTCCCAGATTTCCAAGGACCACGTTGAGAAGCCTTCAGACGTTCTTAAACTGGGTCAAAAGCTGATGGTCAAGATCACTGAGATCAACGAAGCTGACAAGAAGATCAGTTTAAGTGCTAAGGATGCTATAGAATCCTCTGATGAAACAGTAGAGACTGATGAGACAGCAGTAGAAGCGGTAGAAGCTGTTGAGGCTGTTGAGGAACCTGTTACTGAGGAAGTAGCTGTAGAAGAGGCAGTTGAAGAAGTGGTTGAAGAAGCTCCTGCTGCAGAATCAGAGGCAGAATCAGCTGAAGAAGAGGAAATAAAGTAAGAGAGATAGAACATTCCAAATGGGTTAAATTAATTTTTAACCCATTTTCTTTTATGAGGAGGGATGAGGCTTGGATAAATATGAGTTTTTAGAGCTATTGACAAATGGACACGGAGTTTCAGGGTTTGAATATACCTTGAGCAAGGCTGTAATTGATGCTTTTACTCCACTTAGCGACACTGTCAAGGTCGATAGGATGGGCAATGTGATAGCTCATAAGAAGGGAACAGGCAATGGTGCTGTAAAGATCATGATGGCAGCTCATTTGGATGAGATCGGCTTTATGGTCAAATATATCGAAGACAACGGCTTTATAAGATTTACTACCATTGGGGGTATAGATCCTAGAACCACTGTTGGCCAGGAGGTCTGGGTCCACGGTGAGGAAACTATATTGGGAGTTGTTGGGTCAAAGCCTCCACATCTTCAAGATTCCAAAGAGCAGGAGGAAACAATCAAGCTCGAGGATATGATAATTGATACCGGATTTTCCAAGGATAAGCTTCAGGAGATAGTCTCCATCGGTGATACGATAACAATAAAAAGAAATACTATGAAGCTTTTGAATAATAAGGTGGCAGGCAAGGCTATGGATGATCGGGCTGGCGTCGCTGCTCTTTTGGAGGCACTAAAGGAGCTGCAGAGCATAAATCATTATGCTGACGTATATATGGTCGCAACGGTGCAGGAGGAGGTTTCAATGACAGGCGCCTTCACCTCGACTTATCACATCCAGCCAGATGTTGGAATTGCAGTAGACGTTGGTTTTGGAAATACACCAGAGCTGGATAAGGCTGATTCTCTCGAAATGGGGAAGGGTCCTGGAATAACCATAGGGGGAAATGTCCACCCTGGTTTGATGAAGAGATTATTTGACGTAGGAAAGAAGAATGGGATCCCATGCCAAAAGGATGTAGCTCCTGGTCCAACTGGGACAGATGCGAGAGCGATGCAGATAACCAGGGAGGGCATTCCAGCCCTTGTTGTTTCTATACCGCTAAGGTATATGCATACCTCAGTAGAGTTATTGGATCTTGAGGATGTACATCACACAGCCAGACTTCTGGCACAATTCACTAACTCATTAAAAGAGGGAGAACTGGAGGGATTGCTGTGCTTCTAAAAAGACTTACCGAGGCTTCAGGTGCTTCAGGAAATGAAAAGGAAGTAAGGGACATTATAGTAGAAGAGATCAGACCTTTTGTTGATTCTGTAATAATCGACGGAATTGGCAATGTGATCGCATATAAGAGTGGTAAATCTCCAGCAGCAGGCAG
>DAIPJA010000131.1:0-5781 GCA_036770525.1 Gudongella sp.
AATGCCTTCCGATGTAAGGCGCAGCCTCAATTTCATCCTTGCTTCCATCTTTCTCTGGTTCACGGCGTATAATGCTGTAACAACAGCGTTTTCAAGGTATGCAGCCAGGGTGTGGGGGCTTCAGGGAGGAAGCTTTGCTAATGCGCTTATGGTTGCAATGGGTGCCGCAATAATAAGCTTCATTCCAATAGGGATCATCGCCAGCCACATTGGAAGGAAAAAGACCATACTGGCAGGTATCGCTCTTATGAGTCTTAGCTATCTGGCCGGGTTCATGTTTGTTGAATACTCTCCTTTGATAAATGTCGTCTTTGCATTCACAGGCATAGGCTGGGCAGCAATAAATGTCAATTCATATCCAATGGTTGTCGAAATGAGCAAAAGCGGTGATGTTGGAAAATATACCGGACTATATTATACCTTCTCCATGTCGGCGCAAATAATGACTCCCATACTCTCGGGCTTCCTGCTTGAGAATGTCAGCTACAGGACCCTGTTCCCTTATTCTGTGATATTTTCTGTATTTTCGATGATTACGATGCTGCAGGTAAAGCACGGAGACTCAAGACCTCCTAAAAAGAAGAGCGCCCTGGAGCATTACGACGTAGACGATTGAGGAGATAGTCATGATAGCTGAGCTTTTGATATTTTTATTGATTTTGTATCTCTATGCCTCTGCGCCAAGGATCAATGGGCTTGTGCATATGAGTCAGTTTCTCCAAAGGAGTTATGCCCACAGAGGCTTAAAGGACAATAGCAGCAATAATCCGGAGAACAGTCTAAGAGCTTTTCTCTTGGCTGTTGAAAATGGGTATGGCATAGAGCTTGATGTACAGCTGACAAAGGATGGAATCCCGGTGGTTTTTCATGACAGGACCCTTGAAAGAGCCTGCGGGACTGCGGTTCCGGTAAAAGATATGACTCTCCATCAATTAAAGGGGTTAATGCTTTTTAACAGTGATGAGTCTATACCTACCTTGAAGGAGGTGCTGGAGGTTATAAACGGCAGAGTCCCTTTGATAATTGAGTTGAAGGTGCATCAGGGGGATGATTTGAGTGTGTGCGAAAAAGCACAAGAGATTTTGGATGATTACAAGGGGCTTTATTGTGTTGAGTCTTTCCATCCGTTTGCAATGGTCTGGTATAGGAAGAACAGACCCCATATACTTAGAGGCCAGCTGTCTCTGGACTATATGAAGGAAAGATCTCATGGTCTGGTAATGGATTTTCTTCTTCACAACCTGCTGTTTAATTTTATGGCCAAGCCAAGCTTTATTGCCTACAGGCATCAGGACAAAAAAGGTATCAGTATTTGGCTTTCCAAAAAATTATACAGGTGCTGTATGGTGGCATACACTGTCATGACTCCTGAAGAATACTATAAAAACAGCTCATTTTTCAATATTCAGATTTTCGAAGGATTCCTTCCATAAAAAATAAGGATTCCTCACTGGGTGTGAGAAATCCTTTTCCCGCTATGCGAGACTATTCCTTTTCAAGCAAACCTAGCTTCTCGAACACTATTTTATAGCCATCGGCTCCATAGTTGAGAGATCTGTTGATCCGACTTATAGTTGCAGTTGAAGCTCCTGTTAGCTCCTCTATCTCATTGTAGGTCTTGTTTGATTTTAGGAGCTTTGCAACCTCAAGCCGCTGGGCAATCGCCTGTACTTCCTTGATAGTACAAATGTCTTCAAAGAATCTGTAGCATTCGTCCATAGTCTCAAGCTGAAGGACAGCTTCAAACAAACTATCCGCTTGTTTGCTTTTGATCTTTGAGTTGTAGACCATTTTACCCTCTCCCATCTTTTATAGATTAATTTAATTATATATTACAGTATAAAAGTGTTATTGTAAATAAAAAGCTGGGTTTTTTAACCCAGCCATTTTTACTCCTAGAACAAACCTATGATCTCTCCACTTGGCAGAATGTCAATGCTGTCTGCTGCTGGAACCTTTGGAAGTCCTGGCATTGTCATTATCTCACCTGTAAGTGCGACAAGGAAGCCTGCTCCCCTTGATACCTTGATGTCTCTTACTGTTATCCTGAAGTTTCTCGGTCTTCCTGCGATCGTCGGATCATCAGTCATTGAGTATTGAGTCTTAGCCATACAGATCGGCATTTTGTCGAAGCCCATCTTTTCAATATTTGCAATTGTCTTAGAGCATGCACTGGTAAAGTCTACACCATCTGCACCGTATATCTCCTTGGCTATCTTTTCTATCTTAGCCTTGATAGACTCCTCTACGTCATAGAGAGGCTTGAATTTGGATTCTCCCTTCTCTACAACCTCCACTACCTTTCTTGCAAGCTCCTCTCCGCCTTCTCCGCCTTTGTTCCAAACCTCTGAGATAACTGCAGTAGCACCAAGAGCCTCGCACTTTTTGATTACGAAATCAAGCTCGGCGTCAGTGTCTGTAGGGAATTTATTAAATGCAACGACAGCTGGCACTCCAAACTTATTGACGTTCTCGATATGCTTCTCAAGGTTTTCGAAACCTTTTGCCAGAAGCTCAAAGTTTTCCTTGCCCCAATCTTCCTTCTTAACACCACCGTGATGTTTAAGAGCTCTTACAGTTGCAACGATAACTGCTGCATCTGGTTTGAGGTTTCCAAATCTTGCCTTTATGTCGAAGAATTTCTCTGCTCCAAGGTCCGCTCCAAAGCCAGCCTCTGTAACGGTGTATTCTGCAAGCTTAAGTCCTAGCTTTGTAGCAAGCATTGAGTTACATCCATGAGCGATATTTGCGAATGGCCCACCGTGGATAAGCGCCGGTGTATTCTCAAGAGTCTGAACCAGGTTAGGTGCTATGGCATCCTTCATCAAAAGTGCCACCGCTCCCTGAGCCTTCAGGTCTCTTACGAACACTGGACTTCCATCGAACTTGTAAGCAACGATTATGTTGGCAACTCTTTCCTTTAGGTCCTCAAGATCACTTGAGAGGCAGAAGATAGCCATTATTTCTGAGGCTACAGTGATATCGAAGCCATCTTGTCTTGGCATTCCGTCTGGTTTACCTCCAAGACCTATAACTATGTTTCTCAGTGCTCTGTCATTCATGTCTAGTACTCTCTTCCAGACAACTCTTCTCGGATCTATTCCGAGGACATTGCCTTGCTGGATGTGGTTGTCCAGAAGTGCTGAAATAAGGTTGTTGGATGTAGTTATTGCGTGGAAGTCTCCGGTAAAGTGAAGGTTTATATCCTCCATTGGAACTACCTGCGAGTATCCGCCTCCGGCTGCTCCACCCTTTACTCCGAAGCTTGGCCCAAGTGAGGGTTCTCTTAAGGCTGTTATTGCTGTCTTGCCTATCTTGTTAAGTCCCATCGAAAGGCCTATGTTTGTGGTGGTCTTTCCTTCACCGGCAGGTGTCGGGTTGATTGCAGTAACCAGAATAAGCTTTCCATCCGGCTTATCCTCGAGTCTTTTGAATACGTCAAGTGATACCTTAGCTTTGTACTTTCCGTAATTTACGATCTCATCCTCTGAGATGCCAAGCTTAGCTGCTACATCCTTGATTGGCAGCATTTTCGCTTCCTGAGCTATTTGCACGTCTGTTTTCAAGTAAACTCCTCCTAACAAAGTAATTTCAATTATTCATACCCAAATTTTGTCAGATTTAAATCACTATAAAAGCTCATACTGGTATCTAGTATACCAAATATGAGCCTCATTTCAACTAAAAACATCGTTAATATTATATCTTTTCAGCGACAAAGGCTTTCCCGTCCAGTCCTTGTCACAGGCTGACCCCATAACATATTTACAGCTTTGCGATATCTGTCCTGTAGCCCTTATCCTTGAAATCGATCAAATCGATCGATTTGTAGATCCTTGATCTGGCTTCATCATAGGCTCCTGTTGCTGTAAGGCTAAGAACTCTCCCACCATTTGTAAATAGCTTACCTGCTTCAAGTCGTGTTCCATTGTGGAATAGTATAAGATCCTCCGGCAGCATCTCGATTCCCGATATCTCATACCCCTTTCTGTAATAGCCAGGATATCCTCCTGATGTCAAGACCACCGTGACGCATGGATTCTCATCCCACTGGATGTCCTCCTCCTTAAGGTCGCCTGAGAAAGCATTGAAAAAAATCTCTCCAAGGTCGGTTTTAAGTCTTGGAAGCACTACTTCGGTCTCAGGGTCTCCGAAGCGGACATTAAACTCCAGAACCCTAGGGTCATCACCCTCGATCATGAAGCCTATGAATAGTATCCCTGTAAAGTCATGACCATCCTTCTCCAGACCTCTTTCTATTGGATCGAGTACTGAATTTCTAATTATCTCTTTAAGTTTTGGAGTAAACAAAGGACTTGGAGAATAACAGCCGACCCCTCCAGTATTTGGTCCCTTATCGCCGTCATAAATCTGCTTGTAGTCCTTTGCGCTTTCCATAGGGAACAGCTTGTTGTGTGACACAAAACACAGCAATGAGGCCTCTGTTCCAGTCAGAAACTCCTCAACGACTACTCTGTCCCCCTCCTTGCCGAACACTTTATCCTGAAGACTTTCCTTAAGAGCCTTCTCTGCCGACAGACTGTCCTCGCAGATCGTTACCCCCTTGCCAAGGCATAGTCCGTCCGCTTTTACAACGAGTGGATAGGAAAATTCACCGATCCCCTTTAGTGCCTCGTTGAGATCAGTATAAGTCCTATACCTGGCAGTCGGGATCCCGTGGCTCATCATGAACCTCTTGGCAAAATCCTTGCTGCCCTCAAGCTGTGCGCTGAACGCATTTGGTCCAAATATATTAAGACCTGCCTCCTCGAAGGAGTCTGTTATCCCCAATACCAAAGGCTCCTCTGGCCCTACTATAGTAAGGTCTATCTCGTTCTCCTGAGCAAATTCCAAAAGTCTGTCTATATCGTTAGCAGCTATTCCGACATTTGTAGCAACCGATGAGGTCCCGCCGTTACCTGGCGCACAGTACAGCTCCTCAATCAGCTCAGATTGTGAAAGCTTCCAGCAAAGCGCATGTTCTCTGCCCCCGCTTCCAATTACAAGTATTCTCATGATCTACCTCCTAGTGTCTGAAATGCCTTATACCGGTAAAAAGCATTGCAATGCCATTCTCATCTGCTTCTTCGATTACCTCTTCGTCCTTTACAGATCCTCCAGGTTGAATAACCGCAGTTACTCCGGCTGCAGCCAACGCTTTTAATGAATCCCTGAATGGGAAGAAGCCATCTGATGCAAGCACTGAACCCGGAGCCCGGTCACCTGACCTTTTTATAGCCTCCTCAACTGCCCAAAATCTGTTGACCTCCCCAAGACCTATACCTACAGTCATCTTGTTTTTTGCAAGGACTACTCCATTAGAGGAAATATGCTTAGCAACCTTCCAGGCAAAGAGCAAGTCTTCAATTTCCGAATCATCAGGGAATCTCTTAGTGACAGACGGCATTTCCTCACCAAGAAGCTGCTGATTTGAATCCTGCAGGAGAAGCCCTCCCTGCACCTGTTTCAGCTGGAGCCTCCTAGGCTCAGCATTCATTAAACCCTCAACTGTCAACAGTCTAAGATTCTTTTTGGCTGTGAGTATATCAAGGGCTTCATAGCTGAAGGAAGGTGCTATTATTATTTCAAGAAATATCTCCTTAAGCTTTTCTGCGATTTGCCCGGTAACTTCACCATTCAGAGCGACTATTCCTCCAAATATTGACTCCGGATCGGCTGAGTATGCTTTTTCAAAGGCTTCCAACAGTGTAAGTGCGCTGCCCACTCCACAGGGATTAGCATGCTTTATGGCAACTACAGCAGGCTCGTCGAACTCCTTTA
>DAIPJA010000132.1:0-5742 GCA_036770525.1 Gudongella sp.
CCTTAATAAAAGACAGATTCTCATCCAGATTCCCCAGCAATTCCTTCATTACCTGGTGATCTCTTATTAAAATAGATCTTTCTTCCTTGTTTTGAACCAAGTGTTTACCTCCCGGATTAATTTCTTTGTTACCTAAATAATAACACATAACCATGTGATTTTCCACAGTTTGTGTCTATGGCAAACTTAAGAGGAGCCCTGTCAGGGACTCCTCTACGCGTGATTGGAATTATCTGTTCGTTAATGATTTTGGTTTATCCAGAATTTCCCGATAAATTATGGCCTTCAAAATATCATTCTTAGGATCCAGATTTAGCTTTGTTGATATATACTCGGTTTGAGGGCCTTCTTCAACCTCTGTTGCAGAGAGCATTGGCTCCTCCTCGACAGGTTTAATCACCTTTTGCTCTTCAGGTTGTCTTTGGATCTGCATCTGAGGCTTCTGAATTCCAGATGCTCCTGTTGTCCTTCCTTGTTGAGGCAGGACTTTCTTTTCAGGCTGACCCCCAAATTCCTTTTCAAGCTGTTTTCTATATTCTTCAAGGGTCTTTCTTAAATCCGGCCCTTGTTTACCTGTGTTTTTCTTTCTGCCAGTGTCCTGATTAAAGGTCTGTTGCTGCTTTTTCTGGGCCTTCTTCTTATTTTTTGCATTTCCAATTATTAGATTAAGCAGGACCCAAAATATAAGAATAATAATAGGGCTATCCATTTAATCACTCCCTATTTGTCTTTTTTCTCTTCGCTTGTCATTTTTGAGATAGAGCTTCTCATTTCTGTATCAGCAAGAACATTTCTCATATTATAGTAATCCATGACACCTAAGTTACCTTGTTTCAAAGCTTCTGACAATGCCAGTGGAACCTGTGCCTCTGCCTCAACAAGCTTAGCTCGCATAGCTTGAACCTCCGCAAGCATCTCCTGCTCCTTAGCTACAGCCATAGCTCTTCTTTCCTCAGCTCTTGCCTGAGCGATTTTTTTATCAGCTTCTGCCTGGTCCATTTGCAGCTTAGCACCTATATTTCTTCCAACATCTACGTCTGCAATATCGATAGATAGTATTTCAAATGCAGTTCCGGAATCGAGACCCTTATCCAGAACCGTTCTGGAAATGCGATCAGGATTTTCCAAAACATCCGCATGTGAGTCCGAACTACCGACTGTCGTTACTATACCTTCCCCTACTCTGGCAATTATGGTCTCTTCACCGGCACCTCCGACCAATCTGTCGATATTGGCTCTGACAGTGACTCTCGCCTTTGCGATCACCTCGATACCATTCTTCGCAACTGCCGAAATGTTTGGGGTCTCTATAACCTTCGGATTAACGCTTACCTGTACAGCCTCTAGAACATTCCTTCCAGCCAAATCGATTGCAGCCGCCCTTTCGAACACCAATGGAATGTTTGCTCTTTGAGCTGCTATCAAAGCATCAACCAGGGTATTTACATTACCACCTGCAAGGTAATGAGCCTCCAACTCGTCTATGTTTATATTAAGTCCTGCCTTTGTAGCCTTTATCATCGGGTTTACTATCCTGCTTGGGACTACTCTTCTAAGTCTCATACCTATCAATGTGGATATTTTTACTCTTACACCTGAAAATAATGCTGTAATCCATAAACCTACAGGGACAAAAGTAAAGAACAACATGACCAGAATAATAATACCCAATGCCAATCCTAAAGTAAAAATAAGTTCCATCCTATACCCTCCTAACAATAATTTTCGAACCTTCTACCCTGACTACCTTGATCTGGGTACCCTTGGGAATAAAGCCTCCTTCAGACAATACATCGTATTTCTCTCCTTCAATGGTCGCAAAGCCGGATGGACGCAGTTCTGTCAGAGTCCTTCCCTCTTTTCCAAGTATATCGTCACTAGCTTCATTGCTTAGATATCCTTTTTTACTTTCAAGCTTGTTGTTCAGGATTATCTTATTCAGAAGTTTACTTCTAAAGCCCATTTTGATCATGAAGATAGTCACAACAGCTGTAATTATTATTGCAATGCTCAATGATAGGATGGCTGCAGTCAGATCCTGCATAGCAAGAACTGTTCCTGCGATAACAAATATGAGTCCGCCTATCCCCGGAAGTCCAAATCCAGGTACTAATCCCTCGATAATAAGAAGAATGAGACCTACCACAAATAGGATAAGTGAAGTCCAGTTTGAGTTCCCTGCCAGGATATTACCCCCGAAATAAAGTGCAAAGCCCATTATTGAAATGGTGCCTCCCAATCCAAATCCTGGGGTCAATACTTCAACTACAAGTCCTACAAACCCAAGCGTAAGAAGAATGGTGCTGATATATGGATTTGAGATATACTTGGCAAGCTTTACCTGGAGACCTTCATCAACCACCTCGATATCGGAGGCTTCATAACCAAAATACTCGAGCATCTCCTGGTAGTTATTTGTAAGAAGATCAGTTACTCCATACTCCAGAGCTTCTCTTGCTGTGAGATTGACCAGCTTATCTGCGCTGACAAGTCCCGGTATCTCAATATCCTTATCTGCCATACCTTCGATGATCAATGAGTCTCTTCCACGGTATTGAGCTGTGTCTCTTAATACTCCTCGCCACATGGATAAAACTTTTTCAGTGTTTGGTATAGTTTCTGCTGAGCCAATAACTGCGTTCTCAGCCATAACAACATGTTCACTTGCTATGGTAATGAGAACTCCCGCTGATGCAGCCTTGTTGTTAACAAAGGAGATCGTAGGGATGTTTGTACCAATAATGACATCCTTTATCTTGATTGCCTCGTCGACCAGCCCACCATAAGTGTCGATCTCAAATATTATTGCTTCAGCTCCCTCTCTGTTTAGATCGTCAACGACATCTCTAACGAAGTTGTGAGTGGCTCTGTTGATTTCACCCTTGATTGGTACTACATAGACCTTCCCGGGTGGTGCCTGGGCTGATACGTTCAGGCTCGCAGCGATAATTGCCACGATTGCCAAAAACAACACAATCCCAACTTTCCTGATTCTCAATACGTTCACCTCCAATATGCATTACCTTGTTATGATACCCAAATCTTAGGTATAAATGCAAAAAAACCTGAGATTTACTCAGGTTTTAGTTCAATATTTTCCTTACCGCTTGATTGATCATATTGCCATCGGCTCTGCCCTTTACCTTTGGCATTACAGTTTTCATTATGATACCAATTTCCTTTAGCGAGGTAGCACCAATTTCATCAATGGTTTCTCGAACTATTTGTTCAACCTCTTCCTCTGAAAGCTGTTTGGGCAGGTACTCTAATAGTATGCTCATTTCTGCTTCGGTAAGATCTACAAGATCCTGTCGGTTTCCCTTTCGGAATTCCTCGATTGCCATCTTCTTCTCCTTCAGCTGCTTCGATATGATTTCCAGGACTTCCTCGTCACCGAGCTCTATCCTTTCATCAACCTCGCGCTGTTTGATTGCAGCTCTCACCATTGTGACAGTATTTTTTCTTATAGTATCTTTGCTCCTCATGGAGGATTTGAATTCTTCCATTAGTTTATCTTTGAGTGACATAGGCTCACCTTCTCGATTAGAACTTGGAATGCTTCTTTCTTCTTGCCGCCTCAGATTTTTTCTTCTTTCTTACGCTGGGTTTCTCATAGTGCTCACGCTTTCTGACTTCCCCAATAACTCCTGACCTTGCACAGGATCTTTTAAACCTTTTAAGGGCATTGTCCAGAGATTCGTTTTCACCAACTTTGATTTCCGTCATCGTTTCTTCCCTCCCCTCTCAACTACAAGAGTGCAACAATACTGACATAGCTATTGGATGCATACTCAATAATTATACAATACATCCTTTCGCTTTTCAACTGTTTTTAACCGGGTGGCCACAACATTTCTCTTCCACCCAGGACATGGAAATGAATGTGTCCCACAGTCTGACCTCCGTCGCTTCCACAGTTGTTTACAACTCTGTAGCCGTTTTCAACTCCCTGCTCGGATACAAGACTCGGGATAAGTCTCATGATATGTGCTATCAGCCCATCATGAGCTTCATTTATCTGGTCCAGTGAATTGACGTGAAGCTTGGGAACGACGAGAAAATGCACTGGGGCTTGGGGATTTATGTCCTTGAACGCCACTACTAATTCATCCTCATATATCAACTGACTGGGTATATCCTTACTTGCAATGCTGCAAAACAAGCAATCCATATTAACACCCCCTTAAAGAAGAGTCCCTTTCATAGTCAAATCATCACCTATTAGTGTCCTTGTACTAATAATATCACCAATCAGGTCTGTTTGTGAAGGAGTTTTTACTCTGATGTAATTAGTTGTATAGCCTTCATAAAACCCTTTACCGCTATTTCCATCCTCATAGAGCACTGACATTGTTTTGCCATCGAATCCCTTGTGGAATCTGGCAGCAAGAATAGCACCCAAACCAATAAGCTGCTCGCTTCTCCTGTTTTTAATATCGCCCTGAACCTGATCCTTCATAATCGCTGCAGGAGTCCCCTTTCTTGGTGAGTACTTGAAAACATGTATTCTGGAGAACCCAATTTCTTCCACAAAACTCATTGTTTCTGAAAATTCCTCTTCAGTCTCCCCAGGGAATCCAACAATTATATCAGTAGTCAAGCCAGCATTAGGCATATATCTTCTTATCAGTTCTGCCTTTTTCTTGAATTCTTGCGTATCGTAGCGTCTATTCATTCTCTTGAGAACTGAATCGGAGCCACTTTGAAGTGACAGGTGAAAATGGTCACATACCTTACCACTTTCAACTATACATTTCATAAACTCTTCATCGATCAATCCAGGCTCCACAGAGCTTAAGCGAATCCTCTCTATTCCTTCTATTCTGCTTATCTTAGAAATAACTTCGTTTAAGGACTCCTTCTTTAAATCTTTGCCATAGGAGGCTACATGGATACCCGTAAGAACTATCTCCTTGAAACCAGCCCCTGCGAGTCTTATGGCCTCTTCTTCGATATCTTCGTATTCTCTGCTTCTTATAGGTCCTCTTGCGTATGGTATAATGCAATAACTGCAAAATTGGTTACAGCCATCCTGTATCTTCAGGAAAGCCCTTGTTTTTGATTTTATATCCTCAATACGTATCTTTTCAAATGATTTATATGTCTTAACAGGTCTTACTATGTTGATTTTTTCATTACTTATTGATGCCCTTTCGCACAGCTCCACTACCATATCCCGTTCGCTGGTTCCGATTACAACATCTACACCTTCAATTTCCTGTACCTCGTCCGGAGAAACCTGGGAGTAGCAACCTACCACAGCAACCACTGAATCAGGGTTAAGCTTTTTAGATTTTCTGATGAATTGTCTTGATTTTCTGTCTGACAAATTCGTAACTGTACACGTATTTATAACATAAACATCTGCTAGTGAATCCTCTTCAACAATCTCATAACCATTCTTGTTGAACAGTTCTTCCATCGCTTCTGTTTCATACTGATTGACCTTACAGCCAAGTGTATGAAATGCTACTTTTTTCATTGAATCACTCCTAAATCTCCAAGCTCATAAAGTAAAATACTCGCAACAACCAAGCCCGCAGTTTCCGTTCTAAGAATCCTTCTTCCCAGGGTTACAGTATGGGCTCCGGCTTTTCTCAACTCCATGATCTCATATTCCTCAAAGCCGCCTTCAGGACCGATAATAATGCAGATCTCTTCACTACCCTTTGCATCTTCGATAAAATCCCTTAGAGTATTTGTCCTCTCCAGTTCATAGGGAACAAGGACCTTCTTGTCTCT
>DAIPJA010000133.1:0-5661 GCA_036770525.1 Gudongella sp.
CTGGCTGAACTGGGCAGACCATTCCTAATGGATCTGTCTGATAAAACAGGTGAGACTGTTCATTTCTGTGTGCTTGAGGATTACAAGACCTACCTCGTAGATAAGGTCAGGTCAAATAAAAACCTCACTCACACCTCAAACATGAGCTTCAGGGATGAACCCTATATCACTTCCTTTGGGAAGGTTTTATTGGCTAATATGAGTGACGATAAAATCGATGAATACCTTGCCAACACAGCACTTCTAAGAAGAACCCCTAACACTATAACAGACAGGGAAGAGCTTCGATTTGAATTCAAGAAGATCAGGGATCAAGGCTATGCCATAGACAACGAAGAAGCAGAGGAAGGCCTGTTTTGTATTGCAGCACCGATATATGATTCAAATGGAAAGGTTTCGGCAGCGATAAGCATATCCGGTCCTGCTTTCAGGATAAAGGATGATTTTGATAAAAATCTCAAGTTTGTATTACAGACCGCAGGTGAAATGTCAAAAGCGATTGGCTGGAAGTTAAGTAACAAAGAAAGATAAGCCTTTCTAGCGTTGACTATACAGTTGAACAACTGGGGGATAAATATGGCAAAAAAATATAAGGTTCTATTGATAATGGTATTCGCAATGATACTCGGGTACTTGCCTTGGTATAATTTCTCAGCAGTATCTAGCTTTATTCAGTCAGATCTTTCTCTGACCACAGCAGAAATGGGTACAATACTTTCTGTTTTTCAGGCTGGATATGTACTGACCGTAATATTTACAGGCTGGCTTGCAGATAAATTCGGTAGAAAAAAAATTGTTTCCATAGCAACCATTCTAACCGGATTATTTTCTATAATGTTCTCACTTCTTGCCAATGGATTTGAGAGTACATTATTCTTCCGAATACTTACGGGTCTTAGTGCTGGAGCAATCTATGCACCAGGGATTGCACTACTGACAAACTGGTTTGATAAAAAGGATAGAGGGATGGCTGTTGGCGCTTATACAGCTGCTTTGACGATAGCTTATGCCGGAGGCTACTTCATCGCTTCTCCCATAGCCGCAGCCAGCGGGTGGAGATCAGGGATATTCTGGACATCAGTACCAGCCCTTATCGCAGGAATTCTATTGATATTATTTATTGAAGAAAAACCAAAGGATACAGCGAGCCCTACAATAAAAGAATCAAGCTATCCATCTGAAAAGATGATAAATAAGAAGTTCAAGAATACAGTCAATGCAATAGCAATAATAGCCTACGCCGGGCATATGTGGGAGCTTTACACCTTCTGGGGCTGGATAGGCAGTTACTTGTCATCTGTCATATATCTTGGTGGTGCGTCACAAGCCGAGGCTGTTGCAAATGGAGGAAGGATAGCAGCATACGTAATACTTCTGGGTGCTCCCTCAGTATTTATAGTTAGCTATATGTCAGATAAATTAAATAAGATAAAGCTTATTATGACAGCATCAATTTTTAGTATACTTGGTGAGTTAGCATTTGGACTAATGAGCAGCATGAACCCTGCAATGGTAATAGCCATAGCTCTATGGGTAGGTTTTTGGGCCGTTGCCGATTCAGGGATATATAAGGTAATTCTCACTGAATACGCTGACACAGACAAGACTGCCACACTCCTTGGAGTACAGTCTGCAGTGGGATTTGGTGCGACGATAGTATCTCCCTATGTATTTGGACGCGTATTGGGGAGTATAAACAAGGGTCTCTCAATGACTATCGAATATCCCAATTGGGGATTGCCCTTTATGATAGTTGGTATAGGAGCTTTGGTATCACCTTTGGCTATGATCTATCTTTCAAGAGTCATGGGGAAAGATGTTAAATAGTATATACAGTAATACGAAGTCAGCATTAAAATTTCAGAGGTAAGTCTTTAGAAGTGGCGAATGGTATAGACAAGGAAATGAATTAATAATAAATAGGAGGGAATAAAATGGCAAAGAAAAAGAGTATATTAGATCTGTACAAAATGAAGGAAAACAAGGAAAAGGCAGCTTGGATAACAGCATACGACTTCCCTATGGCTTCCTTTGCTGAGCAAGCAGGAATGGATATGATTCTTGTTGGAGACTCACTTGGAATGGTAGTTCTCGGTTACAAGGGCACAGTTCCAGTAACTATGGATGATTGTATATCACACTGCCAGGCAGTAAGAAGAGGGGCTCCCAATACCTTCGTCATCGGAGATATGCCATTCGGCTCATACCACACAACTGATGGTGAGGCAGTTGCAAATGCAGTAAGATTCCTGAAGGAAGCAGATTGTGATGCTATAAAGCTTGAGGGAGGAGTAAGAGTTGCAAGCAGGATCAAGGCGATTGCTGATGCGGGAATAGTAGTATTCGGCCATATAGGCTTGACACCTCAAAGCGCAGGACAATTAGGCGGCTTCAAAGCACAGGGACTTTATGTAGACAGTGCAAGAGATTTGATCAAGGATGCCCTTGCTGTACAGGAAGCGGGAGCACTTGCCTTATTGGTTGAGGCAGTACCACCTGAGCTTACCGAGTTTATAGCCAACAAGCTGACAATACCCGTGTACTCAATAGGTGCAGGTCTTCCATGCGACGGACAACTGATAATATGCGGAGATATGCTGGGCTTATTCCAGGCATTCACACCTAAATTTGTTAAGAAATATGCCAATGTTGCTGAAGTGATCACAAATGCATTCAAAGAGTATGTGGATGATGTAAAGACTGGCAAATTCCCTGAGGACCAACATGTCTACCACATTAAGGACAGCATTGAAGACTTCCAGAAGTTATTCAAGGAGTTCGAATAATCGATTATATAATAAGGAAATGGAGATGATGTAATGAGTGAATTATTACAACAAAGAAAAGACAAACTGTTCGGCAATCATGTCTTGACAGTAACACCGCTTCACGAGGATGGTACGATCGACGAGGAATCCACAAGAAATCTCGTAGACTACGTAATAGACAGAGGAGTACATGGAATACTGACACTTGGAAGCACGGGAGAGGTTTTCGCCCTTACTGAAGCAGAAAGAATGCAATATGTAGAGATAGTTTTGGATCAAACCAAGGGAAGAGTTCCCGTTGGAGTAGGAGTAAACGACTCCTCGAGTGACAGGGCTGCAATGCTTGCGAAACATGGAGTAGAACATGGTGCAGACTATATATTCACCACAGGTCCATACTATCATCCACACAGAAATGACGGCATCTACAGACACATTAAGCATATAGCTGATTCAGTACCTGAGCATCCAATCATGGTTTACGATGGAGGAGCCGGGATCGAAATGGGATTGCCACTACTTAAGAAAATGGCAGACGACATGCCGAATCTTCATTGCGCTAAACTATTTGTTCCATATGCACCTAAGATCGCAGCCTATGAAGAGGCAACAGGCGGAAAGCTTCAAGCCTGGTCAGGCCATGATCAGATGAACTATTTAATGCTATTATACGGAGCTAAGGGAATGACATCTGCTGCCAGCAATATCCTTCCAAGAGAGCAAACTGATATGTTCAACTTTATCCAGGAAGGCAAGATCGATGAAGCTAGAGAGATTTTCCTAGAGAAGCTTGCAACGATCAACTCATTCGCTTTCCCTAACGTTCTATCCTATATTCCAGCCTACAAAGCTGCTCTATATTGGATGGGAGTAATAAAGACTGACGTATGTAAGGTAGTTATGGAGCCAATTGATGAAATTCAAAGAAGAGAATTGAAGGCTACGATGAAGAGGATAGGACTGCTGTAATTCATTAAGTGAATATTATTATTCGAAAGCTGCCTGCTTAAACTTACAGGCAGTTTTTTTATGTTTTGCCAGTGTTTGAAAGGAAGCCATAAGGGATATTATTTAACAACAGACTTTACTATAGAAGAGGTGATATCAATTGTCTGAATCAAAAAGCAGAAGAATATTCAATTCAATTGCAGGAATATATGGTTGGTTCTACGATTATCAAAAAAGAAGCTTCATAAAAGTTATAGAAGAGGTAAAAGGAGACATTGATATTACAACTTACAAAACAATACTCGATGTGGGGTGTGGAACTGGGGCTCTGTGCTCCGTTTTAGCTTCAAAAGGATTAGAAGTGACCGGGATCGACCCTGCAGAGAAGATGCTGCAGGTTGCCAAAGGTAAACCTGAGAATAGCGGAGTGGAATTTATTCAGGGAAGTGTCCTGGATGGGCTTCCATTCGAAGACAACAGCTTCAACATAGCCATAGCATCTCACGTAGCACATGGGATGAAGGCTGAATCCAGGAAGATAATGTATAAAGAGATGAGCAGAGTATCCAGGGAGCACGTCATAATACATGACTACAATGACAGAAAAACACCATTCATATCGTTTGTCGAGTGGCTTGAGGGTGGAGATTATTTCCACTTTATTAAACATGCAGAACTAGAGATGAAGGACTGCATGAAGGAAATGGAGAACTGCTTTTCTGAGGTAAGAGTCATAAATATCGGCAAAAACTCAAACTGGTATGTATGTAAACCATCGGTACCGGTACCTAACTAGGGAAAATTCCCTAAGAAGGTACCGGTACCTTTATGTTATAATCATTCTAAGGAGGTGCGCTATGAAGAAGATAAGGATATTATTGACCGTCATTATGATATTATCCATGTTGATTGGGAATATCGCCTTTGCAGCAGAGCCTATCAAGGTATATGTAAACAATTCCAGGCTGGATATGGAGGTAATGCCCCAGATCCAAAATGGAAGGACTCTGGTCCCCCTAAGGGCAATATTCGAAGCTTTAGGTGCAGAACTAAATTGGGACCCTGTCACAAGAACTGTAACAGGTACGAAGGATGGCACCGTAGTAACTCTTACGATCGACAGTAAAACCGCATACATAAACGAAACTGCAAAGGAGCTTGATGTCCCGGCAGTAATAGTATCAGGTAGGACCATGGTCCCGGCAAGATTCATAGCCGAAAGCCTGGGAGCGCAGGTGGGCTGGGACAGTGATTCAAAAACCGTCCTTATAAACTCAGACATAAACGAGATAATGCTTTACAAAATAATACGAATAATCGACGGTGACACATTGATAGCATCAAAAAAAGGAGCTGAGGAAACTGTTCGCCTTATTGGTGTCGACACACCAGAGATATTCGTTAACGGACAACAGGTCAATGACCCTCAGGCAGTCGCAGCGCTTGAATATGCAAAACAATCCCTAACTGGAAGATATGCCGAACTGGAGCTCGATATCGAGGAAAGGGACCAATATGGAAGGCTTCTAGCCTACATATGGCTGGATGGGATCATGCTAAACAAGGTTCTTCTTGAGAACGGAATAGCTAGCGTTGCAACATATCCACCGAATGTAAAATACCTGGAGGAGTTTACTGCCCTTGAGAGCATTGCGAAAGAGAAGAAGCTTGGGATCTGGGGCATCCCACTGCCTAAGCCTATAGAACCTGTATCGAATCTGTTTATAATCGACAAGACTAAAGCCCTGACTGGACCAATTGGTGATCCCGAGACAGCACAATACAAGGGAAGCATAAAGAGCGACAAATACCATAAGCTTTATTACACTCATCCCGGTCAGATAAACGACGAAAATTTGATATACTTTGAAAGCCTTGAGCACGCCATAATGAACGGCTATAAGCCCTGTGGCTACTGCTTCTAATGCTCATCGGTACCGGTACC
>DAIPJA010000134.1:0-5586 GCA_036770525.1 Gudongella sp.
CTGGTGACTACTCTCAAACCAATGAGCAGGTTGAAGGCGTAAATGAGGCCGACGTTGTCAAGACTGACGGGAAGTTCATCTATGTCGCTTCGGGAAAGTCCGTAAGAGTCTACGATGCTAATAATGGGAAGCCGTTCTTAACGGATGAGATAACAGTAAAGGTAGACGATCAGACAGGTCAGTTTACTCAGTTTACAGAGCTGTATATCCATGACGGGAAGCTTATTGTACTTGGTGAGAAGGGGCGCTTTGGAAACTGGATAAGGCCGGTCCCTGATGCTCCTGAAGAGAGAATGATAATGCCTTATTACGATCAGTATGAAGGATTCGTCTATACTGGGATATACTCGGTTTCCGCACAGGGCAAGCTTTCACTTGATAGAGAGCTCGAGGTTGAAGGAAGCCTGCTTTCAAGCAGAAAGAAGGACGATACACTATATCTTGTAGTAAATAAGTACCTTTACAGCTACGGACCTATGGAGGAACCCATAATACCCGCATTTAGAGATTCAGCCGTTAGCGATGATCTGAAAGAGCTTGCAATAGACAAGGTCATGTATTTCCCCAGGAGGGCAGCAAGCAACTACCTGACTATCGCGGCAGTGGATGTGGAAAAACCATCTCAGCCTGCTAATATTGAAGCATTTCTTGGGACGGGAAATTTGATATATATGAGTAGAGACGCTCTTTACGTAGCTGGTCAGGACTATCACACTATATGGGGTTCGATCACGAATATTGCCAAATTCAATGTGGATGGTACGAAAATAGGATTCGCAGGTGGAGGACTTGTTGAGGGAACGATCCTTAACCAATTCTCAATGGATGAATATGAAGGAAATCTCAGGATAGCTACGACTAATTGGCAGAGGGAAAGTGTCAACGCAGTCTATATACTGGATGAGGATTTAAATCCTCTTGGTGCTGTAGAAAACCTTGCTCCTGGTGAAAGGATTTTTTCGACCAGGTTTATGGGAGACTACGGATATATTGTTACCTTCAGACAGGTAGACCCTCTATTCGTACTGGATCTTTCAAATCCATCAAAACCAAGAGTCACCGGTGAACTTAAGGTTCCTGGATTTTCTAGTTATCTGCATCCTGTCACAGACAAAGTGTTGCTGGGAATAGGTAGAGATGTCGATGAAAATACCGGCATGCAGAATGGTATAAAGCTGTCGCTATTTGACGTATCAGATGAAGGCAGACCAAAGGAGATGACAACTCTTATCCTGGGAGGACCGGGGAGCTATGCTGAGGTCCTCGACAATCATAAGGCTCTGATGCTCAATCTGAACGACGATATGATAGCCTTTGACGTATCCTTAAGCGATATAACCGATAAGTATGTAAAGACAAGCTTCAACGGAGCTGCAGTTATCGAAGTCAGACCAACAGGCAGCATCAAGGTCCTGGAGCTTATCTCCAGTGAAGGTCTGTATGGCTCCTATGCAAAAAGGCTGGTTTACATCGGGGATAAACTATACTATATAATTGACGATAATATCCGAGCTTTTGATATGGATGATTTTAATGAAATCAAATAGGTGCTAAGGCTGGATACTAAAAGTTTATCGTTAAACAAAAAACCATACAGTGGACTCTCTGTATGGTTCTTTTATTCTGCCAAAACATCTGCTGTTATAATGCACTTATATATAGACTTAAATACTTAACTGCTCTTTCTTTCAGGTCGAAGCCTCCATCGTTTAAGCACCAATGAAAAATAAGACCACGCATTGCCTGGAACAAAAAC
The DNA here is from genome assembly GCA_036770525.1 of Gudongella sp. Classification (GTDB taxonomy): domain Bacteria; phylum Bacillota; class Clostridia; order Tissierellales; family Tissierellaceae; genus Gudongella. Next base: position 1,757 of record DAIPJA010000134.1, read on the forward strand.
TCGTTTATTTCATCAACTGACATTTGAGAGCCAATCTCACCGTTATCGATTGCGCCCTGGATCAGAGGATCCAGCAAGGTCTGCATAGCCCTTCCTTTTCTTAAAAACATTTTGCTGTCATTGTTATATAGTACTTTTGTGAAATCATAGGGTTGAGTAAGAACAAAGTCGATGTAAAACAACATATAATTAGAAATTTTATCCTTATAAGTGCTTCCTTTGATCCCGGCAGACGAAAATTCTCTGAAAACCTCATCTGCAATTATAAATCTGTCGTATAGAATATCCTGCTTGGAGGTGAAGTAATTATAAAATGATCCTACTGAGACTCCGGATGCCTTGGCAATATCCTGGATCGTTACCTTGTCAAAGCCATTCTTTTTAAATAGCTTTATGCTGTTCTCATATATTCTCTGCTTAGTCTTTACTGCCTGTAATGTTCTGCTGTTCATAGCTTCACCACCCCTATGACTTTTACCAATTAACTAGATTATAGCATATATTGGAAAAACATCTGAGTAGTTTATTTTTAAAAATATTGCTTGATATATATCAAACTTTATATTAAAATGAATACATTCAGTGAATTAATTCATTCAAAAATGGGGGTATGTTTATGAAAAAGGTTTTAAGTATCATCCTTGTCATCTCAATGCTTCTGAGTATGACTGCATGTGCGAATCAAGGTACAGAAGATCAAACGAGTGCAGAAAACGCAATATTCACTCCAGGTACTTATGAAGGAGAAGCTGAAGGCTTCCATGGTGTGATCAAAGCAACAGTTAAGGTTTCAGAAACAGCGATAGAGGATATTACTGTAGTACATACTGAAACAGCAGGACTTGGAGATAAGGCCGTAGAGAATATCGTTCTCCAGGTCAAGGAGGGAACTACCCTAAATGTGCCTATCGTTTCCGGAGCCACTTATTCCAGTGAAGGAATACTTGCTGCCATAACTGCGGCACTTGAAAAAGCAGGAGCTGATATCGCAGCCTTGAAGAGCAAGGAAAGCACTGCGGAAGAGCCAGTTCAAGGAGATATTGAGAAAACTGCAGATGTCGTAGTAATAGGTGGTGGCGGTGCTGGTCTTGCAGCAGCAGTTTCAGCCCATCAAAACGGTGCATCTGTAATTCTGGTGGAGAAGATGCCACAATTAGGGGGAAACACAATCATATCAGGCTCTGCATATAATGCAGCTGACCCTGACAGACAAGATGAGCTTGTTATGACAGACCTTGAGAAACAGACAATAGAAGGGCTGATCACTAAAGAAGTATCTGACGAAGCAGTAAAAGGTTGGCAGGAAACTTTGAAGGCGGAGTGGGAAGCTTATAAAGCATCCGGCAAAACCCAATTATTTGACAGTCCTACGCTGCATAAGCTTCAAACATATTTCGGTGGGGATATGCAGGGAGATACTGAGCTCATAAGCATACTTGCAGATAATGCACTCCCAGCTGTAGAATGGCTTGAGGAGCTTGATATGGAGTTCAAGGACTATGTGTTCACAGTACTTGGAGGACTTTGGTCAAGAGCGCATAAGCCTGCAAAACCTCTTGGGACAGGCTATATAGAGGCTTACACAAATTACATCGCAGAAAACAGCTCAGAAATTGAAATAATGACTGAAACAAAGGCAGAAAGCTTCATAGTCAAAGATGGAGCCGTAGTAGGAGTAAATGCTTCGGGCAAAGGAGGAGCCGTAACACTCTACGCCAACAATGGAGTTGTTCTGGCTACTGGAGGATTTGGTGCTAATGTAGAGATGAGAGAGCAATACAATACGCTGTGGCCTTCGTTAAGAGAAGTAAAAACGACTAACCATACAGGGGCAACCGGAGACGGAATTATCATGGCAGAGGAAATCAATGCATCCGTAACAGGTATGGAGAATATTCAGCTTCTACCGATGGGAGATCCTCAAACAGGCAGCCTTAGCGGAAATATCGAACAAGGGGTACAAAACAGGATTTTCGTAAATAAGGAAGGAAACAGATTTGTCGATGAAGGAGCAAGAAGGGATGTTATGACCAAGGCTCTCATGGAACAGACTGACGCTTACATGTGGGTAATTGTTGATAAGCATTCATATCCAACCGGCGACACCGTAAACAATTTTAACGAAAGCATCGACGATCTTGTGTCAGCTGGGCGAGCATTCAAAGCAGATACTCTTGAGGAGCTTGCAGCGCAAATCGGAGTTGATCCATCAAATCTTTCAGCATCTGTGGAAAGCTTCAATCAGGCTGTTGAAGGCAAATCAGCTGATCCATTTGGAAGAACCCTTTTTGCTGAAAAGATAGATACTCCACCGTATTATGCCGGTGCAAGGGTACCAACTGTCCACCACACAATGGGAGGGGTAGTTATAACTGAAAATGCTCAGGTCGTGGATGTTAACGGAGTAATTATAAAGGGTCTGTATGCTGCTGGTGAGGTCACAGGGGGGATCCACGGAAGCAATCGACTTGGAGGCAATGCATTGGCCGATATTACCGTATTTGGCAAGATTGCCGGAGAAAGTGCAGCTCTAATGAAATAATTAAATATTATTGAAAAATCCCGGTGGATGAATCCACCGGGATTTTAATGACTACATAGCTGCGGTCCAGCCTCCGTCCACTGCGAGACACTGACCGTTTACAAAGGAAGCATCCTCACTAGCAAGGAATACTGCAACTTTTGCAATCTCCTTCGGATCTCCCATCCTCGGATTTAGAGCCTGACTCACTCCTGCGACCTTTGCCCAATCCATATTTATTGTCCTCATGAATTCACTCGTTCCAATCTCAGTAGCTACTGCTCCAGGGCATATTGCATTGCATCTGATGTTTTTCTTAGCGTACATATAGCCTGTATTTTTAGTCAATCCAACAACTGCATGCTTACTGGCAGTATAAACCGCACCGGCGATACCACCCTTAAGTCCTCCTATGGATGCTATATTGATAATCACTCCACCGCCTACTGACTCAAAATACTTAACAGCCTTGCTCATAGCAAGGAACATACTTTTTACATTAAGATTCATTACCTTATCATACATTTCCTCAGAGGCATCGCCAATAGCAGCCATATCGTCCATAATACCTGCATTGTTTACAAGTATATCAAGCTTACCAAACTCCTTTATTGCTTCATCGATCATTGCCTCAATACTGTTTTTGTCCGACAAATCAGCAGAAAAGGCGACTATCTTACCGTCAAAGTCCTTTGTTTCTTCCACCAGTTGATTAAGTCTGTCTGCTCTCCTTGCTACAGCCAAAACAGTTGCACCCTCCTGAGCATAGTGAAATGCTATATCCTTGCCCATGCCTGAACTAGCGCCGGTTACTATTGCTACCTTGCCTTGTAATTTCATATATTGACCTCCAACAATAAATTGACAGAGATTTAACACACTGCCTGATAATAATATATGATAAGATTTCAAATATGTCAACAATATAACAATCCATATGTAAAAAAATTCCTGAAGCAGACTACTTCAGGAATAAATGTTATTATACTTTCTTTACCATGAACTTGATGTGCTTATAAATCTCAAAAGCTGTAATTACAACTATTGCTCCAAATCCAATTCTAAGCCCAATACCAAGACCTGTGCTTATCCCTTCGACAGCCTCTGGCGTTATATTTGAAACATCTGAGAAATCCCATATATTTGGAGTAAATGCTAGCACAGAAAATATCCAGATTCCGGCTATGTCGAATAATATAGATATAAGCCTAGTGATAACCTGCCATCTCCTTCTGATCAATAGGTACAGGTTAAGGAGAAGTGTTCCAGCAAGAACCAGATTTATCCAGATAAGATACCTCGAAAACAC
>DAIPJA010000135.1:0-5547 GCA_036770525.1 Gudongella sp.
AGGTTATACCTCTCAGTGTATCGGCATTGTACATTATATCATGGATCCCCACAACCGATATGATCGCCGATTCCTTAACAAGAACTATGAACTCGTTGCCAAGTGCAGGGAGAATGTTCTTAAAGGCCTGTGGTATTATTATGTGCCTCATCGCCATCCCGTATGGCATTCCCAAAGATCTGGCTGCCTCCATTTGCCCCTTATCAATTGATTGGATCCCGGCACGGATGATTTCAGCCACATAGGCTGCGCTGTTCAATAGTACTGCTATGGTACCCAATGTCAGTCTGCTAAGCTCAAATGGAAGAAACATAGGAAATCCGTAGTAGACTATATAGAGCTGGACTAAAAGGGGAGTTCCTCTTACTAGCTCGATGTATGAGGTGGAAACTCCCTTTAATATTTTGTTGTTAGAAAGCTTCATCAAACTTAAAAGAACTCCGACTATAGTTCCGAAGATAACTCCGAAAAAGCTTACTCCCAGGGTAACCGTGGTTCCTCTTATAAAATACTTGTAATATTTCATTATAAACTCAATATCAAAGATATCCAAACAAAGGCCTCCTTATATGCATTAAAAAGGCAAAAGAGAAGCACTTCTCTTTTGCCGGGGAATATCTTATTCTTCTGCCAATTCGGTAGCATCTGCTATGAACTGCTCAATTTTACCTTCGTCTATCAGCTTTTGCAATATTTTGTCTATCTCTGCAAGGAAATCTTCATTCCCCTTGTTGACAGCCACTGCAACACCATCTTCCTGGCCTAATACTTGCTCTGCGAGGAAAAGGTCGCTGTTTTGCTTAACATAGGCTTTGGCTACTGGTTCAACTAGAATTACTCCATCAACCTTGCTATTCTTCAATTCAAGTATAAGATCCGTGATCTTGCTAAGTCCAATATACTCAGCTGACGTGAACTGTTCCATAGCAATGTTTTCCTGAATGGTTGATTTCTGCGCACCTATTTTCTTGCCTGCAAAGTCTTCCGGAGTTTTAAGAGTGTCAGCATCTGCTGCCTTAACTACGAATCTTTGCTGTGCCTGGTAGTACGGTATTGAGAAATCAACGGATTCCTTACGCTCTTCAGTAGCTACCATACCTGCTATGATGAAATCAATGTCATCAGTAACAAGTGCAGGTAAAAGTCCCTCAAACTTCATATCCACGATTTCCAGTTCCACTCCGATCTCCTCTGCTATAGCTTTTGCTATCTCGATGTCGAAGCCCACTATCTGGTCCTGACCGTTTATTTCCTTATGGAACTCATAAGGCGGATAATCTGCAGCTGTCCCTAGTACGAGCTTGCCTGAAGCCTTTATTTCTTCGAGTTTGGATTTTTCTGCTGGAGTATTGCCACCACTTCCACCACTGCAACCTGCCAGTGCCAGTACCATCATTGCCAATGCCATTACTAATGCTATTTTCTTATTCATTTTTATTCCTCCTATTATTTAAGTTTCTTGGCTATAATAGTGAGGAACTCCTGTGACCTTTGGAAGTCTTGTCCACAGCTACTGAACCAAACTTCCGTTGGCTCTTGATCAGATATTTTTCTATCAAGATTAAGACCTCCTTCAGTAAAATTTAATCTGTTAATCATTATATTCCGTGAGTTTTACAATTGCAATACTTTTTTTGATTTTTATTCAATAATTAAGTGAAGCGTTGAAGTAACAACCAGTTCTCTCAGCTTACCAATATCGATTTGCCCGGGATCAAGCCATTTTTCTTCGTCTTCCGGTGATAGGATCACAGGCATCCGGTCATGTATCTGTGACATTTGCGAGTTGGCATCGGAAGTCAGGATAGTATAAGCCCTGAATTTATTTCCTTCCTTGCTAATAAAGTCTTCATAAAGGCCAGCCATAGAAAAAATTGCTATATCCTCCACACTTATCTTCCTTTTTATTTTTTTGTCACCCTTTTCTTCCCATTCAAAAAAGGCGGTCGCAGGCACCAGACACCTACCGCTTAGGAATGATTTCCTGAAGGTTGGTTTTTCGTGGACTGTCTCTCCCCGGGCATTGATCAAAGGCCTTTTCGCGTAATGAGGCATAAAACCCCACTTGGCCAGTTCAATCCTCCGTCCGTCTCTCTCCGTAATAATGGGTTGAGAATCAGTTGGAAATATCTCACTCTTCGTTTTGATTTCCCTTTCAGCTATTATGGCCTTGTACCGTTCGATCAATATATCGATATCAGCATCCAAGGCATATCTTCCACACACTTCCACTCACCTATCCTTTCTTTAGTGCCTCCCTCAGGAACTTACCTGTATAAGAGTCCTCGAAGGCAGCTACCTCCTCAGGTGTACCGGTTATGACAACTTGTCCTCCCCTGTCTCCACCCTCTGGCCCAAGATCGATAATATAATCCGCAGTCTTTATCACGTCAAGATTATGCTCAATAACGATCACAGTATTATCACTTTCCACCAGCTGATTAAGGACTGTTATCAGTTTATGGATATCGGCCGTGTGAAGTCCCGTTGTCGGTTCATCGAGTATATACACGGTCCTTCCTGTTGCCTTCTTGGAGAGCTCGGTTGCAAGCTTGACTCTTTGTGCCTCTCCTCCCGACAACTCAGTTGATGGCTGACCGATTTTGATATATCCAAGTCCCACATCGTATAGGGTTTGGAGTTTACGTTTTAATCTTGGAAGGTTCTGGAAAAACTCAAGTCCTTCCTCAACTGTCATTTCCAGAACATCGGATATAGTCTTTCCCTTATATCTTACCTGCAGAGTCTCCCTATTATACCGTTTGCCCTTACAAACCTCGCAAGGCACATATACATCCGGAAGAAAATGCATCTCGACCTTTAGTATCCCATCTCCCTTGCATGCCTCGCATCTTCCACCCTTGACGTTAAAGCTGAATCGGCCTTTATTGTACCCCCTTATTTTAGCTTCATTGGTCATGGCAAATACATCCCTGATAAGATCGAATAAGCCTGTATAGGTTGCAGGATTTGATCTGGGAGTTCTTCCTATTGGATTTTGGTCGATCTCAATTACCTTATCAAGATACTCAAGTCCTAATATCCTGTCGTGAACCCCCGGTCTGACCCGGGCTCCATTAAGGCTATGTGCAAGCGATTTATAGAGTATCTGATTAATAAGGGAACTTTTACCGGACCCTGATACACCAGTGACACAAGTCATGACACCAATAGGTATTTTAACGTCTATATTCTTAAGATTATTCTCTGACGCACCCTTTACCTCGATCCATTTCCCATTAACTGGCTTTCTTGTTTTCGGTACCGGGATCTTTAACTTTCCGGAAAGATAACTTCCAGTTATGGAGTTTGGATTTTTCTTGATATCCTCAACTGTACCCTGAGCAACTATATATCCACCGTGGATACCTGCTCCAGGCCCTATATCCACGATCTGGTCCGCTGCATACATAGTATCCTCGTCGTGTTCCACTACTATAAGAGTATTGCCGATATCGGTGAGGTTTCTCAAGGTTTTTAGAAGCATGGAGTTGTCTCTCTGATGCAGACCTATGCTGGGCTCATCCAAAACGTATACAACTCCCACCAGACTTGAGCCTATTTGAGTTGCTAATCTTATCCTTTGGCTCTCACCCCCCGAAAGTGATCCTGCTGCTCTCGCAAGGGTCAGGTAATCAAGGCCAACATCCATAAGGAATTGAAGTCTTTCCTTTATTTCCTTCAGGACCTGTTCAGCTATATGTCTTTCCTTGTCTGAGAGCTTAAGACCGCTGAAAAACTCGAGTGACTTTGAAACTGGAAGCTCAGTGGACTCAGTGATGTTAAGTCCATTTATCCTGATTGCCAATACTTCATCCTTAAGCCTTTTGCCCTTGCATGCGGGGCACGGATTTTCAGCCATATATTCCTCTATCTTGTTTCGAATGTAGTCTGAATGAGTTTCCAGATATCTTCTCTGAAGATTATTCATAACGCCTTCAAACGTACCGGTATATTCCCGTCTTCCCTCGTCATCAAAATGGCTAAGGAAGGTGAATTTTATGTTCCTTTTGGTGCCATAAAGAAGTTCATCTATAAATTTTGGAGGTGCTTCTGAAAGCGGCTTGTCCAGATCATATCCATTATCCTCGGCAAGTGTTTTAAATATCTGATAATAATAGGTATCCTCCGCGGAGTTGCTGAAGGGTGCCACTCCTCCTTCGTTGACGCTGAGATTCAGGTTAGGCAGTACCAGTTCCTTGTCGATCTCCTTGTGAAAACCCAAGCCATTACAAGTAGGACACATTCCAAAGGGACTGTTGAAGGAAAACATTCTTGGCGATATTTCCTCTATTGAGACCCCACAGTCAGGGCACGAGAGCTTCTGGCTGAAGGTTAATCTCTCTCCCTCTATAACGTCCACCATGACCAGGCTGTCTCCCAGACCCAGTGCAGTTTCAAGGGAGTCGGAAAGCCTGCCCTCTATTCCCTCTCTGATTATCAGCCTGTCGACTACAACCTCTATATTATGTTTTTTGTTTTTATCCAGCTTAATATCTGAATCAATCTCCATTAGCTCTCCGTCAACGAAAAGCCTCATAAAGCCGTCCTTTCTTATCTGCTCCAGGAGCTTTACGTGTTCTCCCTTCTTACCTCTGATGACTGGTGCAAGTACCTGTATCCTTGTTCTCTCAGGCAAAGACATAACCTTGTCAACCATCTGATCCACAGTCTGGCTTGTGATCTCCTTGCCGCAAATATGGCAATAGGGTATCCCGATCCTTGCATAAAGAAGACGCAGAAAGTCGTAAATCTCTGTAACAGTGCCTACTGTCGACCTTGGATTTCTGGATGTCGTCTTCTGGTCGATGGAGATGGAAGGTGACAGACCTTCAATATATTCAACATCCGGTTTGTCCATTTGTCCAAGGAACTGTCTTGCATAGCTCGACAGTGACTCCACGTATCTTCTCTGCCCCTCAGCATAGATAGTATCAAATGCAAGGGATGACTTCCCTGATCCGCTAAGTCCAGTAAACACTATGAACTTTTCTCTTGGGAGCTCGAGGCTGATATTCTTTAGATTATGAACCTTGGCTCCCCTTATTACTATTTTATCCTTTGTCATTTTACACCTCAGTCTCTTATGCTCTTTCTGAGCTCAATTATCTTATCTCTTATATCTGCAGCTTTTTCGAACTCAAGTGCCTCCGCTGCCTTTAGCATGGCTGCTTCCAAGCCTGATATTATTGCTTCTATCTCATCCCTGCCCAGCTTGCCTTCATACGCGGGCTGATCCTCTGCAACCAAGGTTGCTTCGATGATTTTTCTAACTCCCTTTACAATTGATCTGGGAGTTATATTGTTCTTTATATTATACTCGTGCTGCAGCTGTCGTCTTCGGTTGGTCTCAGAAATAGCTCTTTCCATGGAGCCTGTGATTTTATCCCCATACATGATGACTCTGCCCTGGATGTTTCGGGCAGCTCTACCGATGGTTTGAATAAGAGATGTCTCGCTTCTAAGAAACCCCTCCTTATCAGCATCGAGAATGGCTATAAGGGATACCTCTGGCAGGTCCAGTCCTTCTCTTAAAAGATTTATCCC
>DAIPJA010000136.1:0-5535 GCA_036770525.1 Gudongella sp.
GTGATAAGTCATACTGACCTCGCAAGAATCACACTTGGAAACATAACCGCAGGAACGGCAGACAATAGAACCAGAGTAACCTCTACGATTCAGAAATATTATTACCTGCCTTCCGTCTCCCAAGGCTGTTTTCATTTCCTCGTAGAGTAGCCTGCTTATTATAGACCTGTTTCCTTCAGACAGCTCCTTTCGCATATCGACAACCTGTATTTCAGGGAGCTGCATTGGTGTAGCTCTGGTGTTTATCTCCAGCAGTTTAAGATCACCTTTTAAAGCCCGGTAATATGTCTCCACAGAAGGTGTGGCAGTACCGAGGACTAGAGTGCTTCCTGACATAGAGCACCTTTTCCTTGCTACCTCGTAGGTGCTGTACTTTGGACTAATTGATGATTTATAAGTGTTTTCATGCTCTTCATCGATGACTATGAGGCCTAGATCATTGAATGGGGCAAAGATTGCAGATCTTGCTCCAACAACAATCTTGTATTCTCCGGATTTTATTCTTCTCCATTGATCAAATCTCTCTGTCTGGGTCAATCCACTATGAAGTATAGCAACCCTGTTGCCAAATCTCCCTGCAAATCTGTCTATTGTTTGAGGGGTTAGAGCTATTTCAGGAACAAGAATAATTGAGTCTTTACCTTTGCTAAGCATTTCTTCCACCAGCTGAAGATAGATTTCTGTCTTGCCGCTGCCAGTTATACCATGGATTAGGAAAGCTTCTCCTGGATGGCTTTCTATTGAACTATAAACCCTTCTTTGAGAGCTGTTTAGTTCAATCTTTGAATATCTGGCAATATCCATTCCAATAGGAGATTCCTGTATACTCTTTTCAATTAGTTCTACCATACTTCTCGCTTCCAGAATTTTTAGTACACTTAGGCTGGTATTGCACTTTTGCAGCAAATCTGAGACAGGGATTTCAAAGCTACCCCAAATCTCATTCCATAAGAGCTGTTGCTTTGGAGCTCTTGGTCCAATTATGCCCAGGCCTTCGTTGTATTGCATTATTGGCTTTACAAATTTCTGTGTCCTTCCTTTACCAAGTTGAGCTATATCAAAGCTTAGTTCGATCAGCTGCTTTTCCTCTAAATCCTGGATTGCTGTCATCAAACCGACTGTATCCAATTTCTCTTTAAGTTCATCAATAATAACAGCTTTCCCATCGGAGATATTTTCCAAAATTTGTCGTTGAAGTTTAGATAACTCCCCTGTGTCTATTAGTTTTGAAGTTTTGATATAAGTTTTGATCTCACGAAAGTCCCCAGGAGGCAGCACAGTCTGTATTGCTTCCGAGAAGCTGCACATGTATTCCTTCTTCATCCAATATGCAAGCTGGATCATATTCGTATCAACAAGGGGATTTTTATCAAGAACATCAAGAATGTTTTTATATTTGAAATCACCTGATGATGAATCTTCTATGGATACCACCATACCTATTTCAAGCTTGTTAAAACGTCCAAACGGAATAACTACCCTCTTGCCTGGTTCTATTATTTCGGCAAGCTCTTCAGGAATTCTATAGGTATATGGTTTGTCAGCCTTAGCTGATTTTTGATTCACGATGATCTCTGCATATGACATTCCTTTACCTCCAAATAACCCTCTACTTATTCTTAATTATTTCCATTGCTTTATTCAATATCTCCTTAGACAATTGATCCTTGGACATTAGTGGATACTGCGTCTGCTGTCCGTTATTCTCAATAATTGTGGCAATGTTGGTATCTCCCTTGAAACCTGCCCCTTCCATTGTGACATCATTTGCAACGATGAAGTCAAGATTCTTTTCCTTAAGCTTTCTAGAGGCATATTCCAAAATGTTGTCTGTTTCAGCAGCAAAGCCAATAATAATTTGATTTGTTTTTTTCTGCCCATAGTATGCTGCTATATCAGGATTCTTATCGAACTTTACTGTCATTCCTGAGTTGTCTCCTGGCATTTTCTTTATTTTTGTTGTACTGACCTTTTCCGGTTTGAAGTCAGATGGTGCAGCAGCCTTGATCAAGATGTCACATGTATCGAAATACTCACCTATAGCATCAAGCATGTTTTGAGTTGTATCAATCTTGATAACCTTTACGCCTTTAGGTTCGGGGATACTTGTAGGACCTGAAATCAGAATGGTTTCAGCACCTCTTGAAGCTGCTTCCCTTGCAATGGCATATCCCATTTTGCCGCTGGAGTGATTTGTAATATACCTTACTGGATCCAAAGGCTCAATGGTAGGCCCCGCTGTAACTATAACCCTCTTTCCAGCCATATCTTTCTCGACCAAACTGAATCTTATATAATCAACTATGTCTGCCGGCTCAGCCATCTTCCCCGGTCCGATATCGCCGTAAGCCAGTCTCCCTTCGCCTGGCGGAACAAACTCGTGGCCAAGGGCTTCAAGCTTTTTTATGTTTTCCTGAGTTATCGGATTTAAAAACATATTGGTATTCATCGCAGGAGCAAAAATTATTTTTGCAGTTGAAGCCAAGATAACAGTAGTCAGCATATTATCTGCGACTCCGTTAGCTATTTTAGCAATAGTATTTCCAGTAGCTGGAGCAACTACAATTACATCCGCTTTTTTTGCCAATGAAATATGCTCGACATCCACATAATCCAACAATCCAAACAGGTCTGTATGGACCTTGCTCTGAGCCATTGTCTGAAACGTCAAAGGCGTAACGAATTTTTGAGCTGACTCAGTCATTACAACATCTACAGATGCACCTTCCTTAATCAGTCTGCTGACAAGATCTGCTGCTTTGTACACAGCTATTCCACCTGTAACACCAAGTATAATGTTCTTTCCCTTAAGCATTTCATCACCTACTTTAGACTATTTAGGTTAGGAGTCTTATAATCTATCTTTCCCTCAGCAATTTCATCTAGAGCTATGGTTACAGGCTTACTTGCTTTGGTTTCAACCTTTGGCTCATCTCCTTCAACTAATTGTCGCGCTCTCTTTGCCGCTACCATTACAAGAGTATACCTGCTTTCCCCTTCGAGCTTATGTTCCTTTATCCTATTTGACATTTACTGTTCCTCCTTGCATTGTAACAAGCTTTTTAATATCATTATGCCTTTTTACTCTAAGCTTCTCTGAATGTATTATAGCTTCAATATCGGCAACGGCATTCTCTACCTTGTCGTTGACGACAAAAAAGTCATACTCACCAACAAAATCTAGCTCCTTAAAAGCATTGGAAAATCTTCTTTTTATATCTTCCTCTGTTTCTGTACCCCTCTTTATTATACGGGATCTCAGTTCATCCATAGTCGGAGGAAGAAGAAATATAAATACTGCTTCCTTATAATTTTTCTTTATTTGTAAAGCTCCCTGCACATCAATTTCCAGAAACACTATCTCTCCTTTTTCAATCTGCTTGAATACAAAATCCTTAGGAGTGCCATAATAGTTGGAATGAACGAAGGCATGTTCCAAGAATCCTCCTTCGTCAGCCATGATCCTGAACTCATCCTCTGACATGAAGAAATAGTTCTCACCATTTACTTCCCCGTCTCTTGGTTTTCTTGTCGTAGCTGATACAGAGTATACAATATCTTCTCTTTTATCCAACAATGCCTTACTGATAGTACCTTTTCCGCTACCCGATGGCCCGGAAAGCACTAATAAAAATCCCTTTGCCATATTAAACCACCAACCCTCATTATTATTCATGCCCTTCCTCTTTGGTGTGCAGCCTGTGAGCTATAGTCTCAGGCTGCAGTGGTGTAAGGACCAAGTGTCCACTGTCCATTACAATAACAGCTCTGGTCCTCCTTCCATAGGTTGCGTCTATAAGATTGCCCTGATCCTTTGACTCCTGGATCAGTCTCTTTACAGGTGCAGACTCCGGACTGATAACGGATACTATCCTGTGGGATGCAACAACATTCCCAAAGCCTATGTTTATAAAGTAAGACACCATCCAACTCACCTCGCTTATTCGATGTTCTGTACCTGCTCTCTTATTTTTTCAATCTCTGATTTCAAGTCGACAACCTTGTTGACGATAATTGAATCGCTCGATTTGCTGCCTATGGTGTTTACTTCTCTGTTAAATTCCTGGATCAGAAAGTCCAATTTTCTTCCGATTGCCCCATCTTCTTCGATTATAGATCTGAATTGGGCAATATGGCTATTCATTCTTGTCAATTCCTCATCTATGCTGCTTTTATCAGCATAGACTGCTACCTCCATAGCAAGTCTGTCCTCGTCGATAATAGCTGGTTCGTCCAACAATGCAGCTATTCTCTCATTTAACTTTTTTCTATACTCTTCGACAACCAATGGCGATCTGATTTTTACTTCCGAGACAATTTCTTCGATTGTGCCAAGCTTTTCAAGCATATCAAGCTTTAATTGCTGGCCTTCAGATTCTCTCATAACTACTAACTGCGAGAGAGCTGAGTCAATAGCTGAACGCAACGTCTCCCATACTGATGCTTCATCAAGGTCCTTTTTTTCAGTCCTTATAACGTCAGGTATCGAAAGAATGTTACTAAGTCTGATACTGTCTTCAATCTGCAGCTGATCCCTCAAATCCGATAATGCATTCTTAAAGTTCATTGCAAGTGGTATATCTACCTTTACCTCAAGTGATGAGATGCTTTCAAAATCCAAATTGATAAAAACATCGACCTTCCCACGTCCAAGCTTCTCCTTAATTAGCTTCTTTATACTCTCTTCCAAATATATCAAATACCTTGGAAGTTTGACTGTGATATCAAGATATCTGTGATTTACAGATTTAAGCTCTGCTTTTATCCTGAAACCGCTGTTCGATGCCTCACCTTTTCCATAACCGGTCATACTCTTCAGCAATGTGACCCCTCCTTTAGTATTAAACTTTAATTATAGCTATATATATAGAAAAGACTATAGTTTATTAAGAAATATTAATATTTGTAGGTCAGAATGTGAGATTAACCTATAATATAATATTTGTGCTATACTATTTTAAAAAGCTAACGGAGGATATTATGTCTTATGACGGAATAGTGACCCGCGCAGTAGTAAATGAGCTAAGAGACAAACTTCTCGGCGGCAGGGTCGATAAAATATACCAGCATGAAAAGGATGAACTTACTATTACAATTTATAGCAAAGGAATCAATCAAAAACTCTTGGTGTCTGCAAGCAGCAACACACCAAGATTGTACCTTACGAGACTTGCTTTTAAAAACCCGGATACACCTCCTATGTTTTGCATGCTTTTAAGGAAATATCTCATCGGTGGGCATGTACTTGACATTCGACAGGAGAATCTAGACAGGGTTGTTACTATAACTGTCTCAGGAACCGATGAGCTAGGACACCCTCTAAATCGTGAGCTCGTCATTGAGATAATGGGTAAGCACAGCAACATTATTCTGATCGAGGAATCCAGTAAGCGGATTATTGACTCAATTAAAAGAGTGCCAGTGGATATTTCGCGAATAAGGCAGATCCTTCCGGGACTTACGTATCATCCCATTCAAAATCAGGATAAACGGGATCCATTAAATGTAAGCGATACAGAATTTATGGATTTAATT
>DAIPJA010000137.1:0-5477 GCA_036770525.1 Gudongella sp.
CAGAGATATCGTTGGTGTTACAGGAGGCAGTACTATGGCTGTCGTGGCGGACGTGGTAACATCAGAGAAAAGATATCCGGATGTTACTGTAATACCAGCCAGAGGAGGACTTGGGACTGATATATACACTCAGTCAAACTCAATTGCGGCAAAGCTCGGACAAGCGTTGGGAGCGAAATACAGGCTGCTTTATCTCCCTGACAGCATGGGCGAAGATGCAATACGACTTGCCCTTGGAAACGAGGAGATAAAAGAAATACTGAAAATGATAGATGACATGAGAGTATTGCTGTTTGGCATAGGCCGCGCTGATACGATGGCAAGGAGGAGAACACTCCCTGAAAGCAAATTTGATGACCTGATGAGGAATAATGCCGTAGCAGAGGCATTTGGACATTATTTTGACATATCAGGAAGAGATCTTTGGGAGTATAAAACAGTGGGGCTTTCACTGGAAACATATCTAAAAGTTCCAGAGGTTATTGGAGTTGCCGGCGGAACTGAGAAGGCGGAGGCAATTATTGCCGTTTCATCGATCAGAAAGGACATGACACTGGTCATAGATGAAGCTGTGGCAAATAGAATATTAGAAATTAAAAATTAATCAAGAGGAGGAATTTATATGACTTTAAGAGTGGGATTAAGCGGATTTGGCAGGATAGGCAGAGATGTGGTAAGGGTTTGGGCTGAGCAAAAAGTAGAGGACTTTGAGATAGTTGCGATAAATGCATCCGGCAACATTCCGGATTTGGCTCATCTATTCAAGTATGACAGTATATATGGGAAGTTCGAAGGAACCATTGAGACTTATGACAAAGGATTTATTATTAACGGGAAGAAGATACCAGTGGTTGCTTTCAGAGATCCGATAGATATTCCCTGGGGAGAGCTTGGAGTAGACCTTGCTATAGACTCCACCGGAGCCTTCAAGGATAAGAAAGACCTTATGAAACACATTGAAGCAGGTGCAAAAAAAGTGATGATAACCGCTCCTGCAAAGGATGAGGACATAACCATTGTAATGGGTGTCAATGACCATTTGTATGACCCTGAGAAACACGTGGTAATATCCAACGCATCCTGTACGACTAACTGTCTTGCTCCAGTTGCAAAGGTAATACTTGATAAACTTGGGGTAAAGAAAGGCCTTATGACCACTGTTCATGCTTATACAAATGACCAAATGGTCCACGACAAAAGACACAAGGACCTTAGAAGAGCCAGAGCTGCAGCCGAGAACATAATACCTACTACCACAGGCGCTGCTAAAGCGGTATCCTTGGTTCTTCCGGAGCTTAAAGGCAAGCTGAATGGATTTGCATTGAGGGTCCCAGTGCCTACAGTGTCACTTGTAGACGTAGTTTTCGAAGTGGAGAGACCGACTACCAAGGAAGAGGTAAATGCATTCCTCAAGGAAGCAAGCGAGGGAGAATTAAAAGGAATCCTTGGATTCAGTGAAGAGCCTCTGGTATCCAGAGATTTCGTTGGAGATAATAGGTCATCTATAGTGGATGCCGACTCCACAATGGTAATAGACAATATGGTTAAAGTGGTATCATGGTATGACAATGAGTGGGGTTACTCAAGAAGAGTAGTCGACCTGGCAAGTCTCATAGCTTCAAAGATGTAGTATAATCGGGGTCGGGTCCAAATGACCCGACCCGTTTTGCATTACCATAATACTATAAAGAAGGTGGATGGCATGTTGAATAAAAAGACAATAAGAGATATGGATGTTCAAGGGAAGAGGGTACTCGTAAGAGTAGATTATAATGTACCTATGGATGATGAAATGAACATTACTGATGATATAAGGATAACAGCATCTTTGCCAACTATAAAGTATCTTCTGGACAATGAGGCATCCGTCATTCTTATGTCGCATTTAGGAAGACCAAAGGGAGAGCCCAAGGCAAAATACTCAATGGCTCCAGTGGCCAAGAGACTGTCTGAGCTGCTCGACAAAGAGGTCATCTTCGCAGACGACGATATGGTCGTCAGTGATAAGGTGAAGGCTATGGCTGAGTCCCTTAAACCAGGACAGATCATGATGCTTCAGAATACAAGATTCCGTAAAGAAGAGGAGAAAAACGGAGAGGAGTTTGCCGAGAGCTTAGCCTCGTTGGCGGATGTTTATATCAACGACGCCTTTGGAACCTCACATCGTGCTCATGCATCGAATGTTGGAGTTTCAAGACATCTTCCCTCAGCCCTGGGATTCCTGGTTGAAAAGGAAGTAGGGATAATGGGTAAGGCGCTTGATGAACCGCAAAGACCATTTGTGGCTATACTAGGTGGAGCTAAGGTATCAGACAAGATAGGAGTTATAGAAAATCTTATTACCAAGGTCAATGCAATAATAATTGGAGGAGGCATGGCATTCACATTCCTTAAAGCCAAGGGGCTTGAAATAGGAACCTCACTTCTCGAGGAGGATAAGCTTGATCTTGCCAGGGAGCTTATGGAAAAAGCAAGGAAGCATGGTGTAGCTCTGATACTCCCCATAGATGTAGTTGTAGCAAGGGAGTTCAAGAACGACTCCGAGCATTTTAATGTTCCAGTTGAGAGTATACCCTCTGATATGATGGGGCTTGATATAGGTCCTGATTCCATAGCACTATTTGAGAGTGTAATCAGTGAGGCGAAGACGATAATATGGAACGGGCCAATGGGTGTTTTTGAAATGGATAACTTCAATAAGGGAACCTATGCGATTGCTGATGCTATGGTAAAGTCGGGTGCAATAACTATAGTCGGTGGAGGGGATTCTGCTGCAGCTGTTGAGAAAGCAGGGCTTGCAGACAGGATGACTCATGTTTCGACCGGAGGAGGAGCATCACTTGAGCTTCTTGAAGGAAAACTGCTCCCAGGTATAGACGCCATCAGTGAATAAGGAGGAATTCGGTTGAGAAAACCAATAATTGCAGGGAACTGGAAGATGAATAATACTATCGAGCAGACGAATGATCTCATAAAGGAGATCCTCGAGATAGAATTGAGTGAAGATGTTGAGACTGTACTTTGTGTTCCCTATACGTCGATACAGACTGCAAAGGGACTTACAAGGGGAACTGGAATAAAGATCGGAGCACAAAACCTGCACTGGGAAAAAAAAGGAGCTTATACAGGCGAAATCTCATCTGTAATGCTTAAGGAACTGGGAACGGAATATGTAATAATAGGTCATTCCGAGCGCAGGCAATATTTCTGTGAAACTGACGAGACAGTCAACATGAAGCTCAAGGCAGCATTAGATGAAGGCTTGATACCTATTGTATGCGTGGGCGAGACCCTTGGACAAAGAGAGGAAGGCATTCATCTGACTCTGGTAAGGGATCAGATAGTAAAGGCTTTTAAAGATATAGAATCAAGGGATGCTGAAAAGACAGTTGTAGCTTATGAACCTATTTGGGCAATAGGTACAGGCAAGACAGCGACATCCGAACAAGCGAATGAGATGTGCAGCCATATAAGAAAGACCCTGGAGACACTATATGACAAGGACACCTCCTCAGTTATAAGGATCCAGTACGGTGGGAGTGTCAAGCCGGACAATATTAAGGAACTTATGTCCATGGAAGACATAGATGGAGCCCTGGTAGGAGGCGCAAGCCTAAAGGCTAGTGATTTTGGCAGACTTGTCAACTATAAGACGGAGGAAGCAAATGTCTAGAAAACCAGTAATGCTTATGATATTAGACGGCTTTGGAATAGGTCCCGACAGTCCCGGGAATGCTGTCAGGCTTGCAAGGAAACCGAATTTTGACGATCTCATGTCTAAGTGGCCTACCACAAGACTAAAGGCTAGCGGCCTTTCTGTAGGTCTTCCTGAAGGCCAGATGGGCAACTCTGAGGTCGGACATCTTAATATAGGCTCCGGAAGGATAGTGTATCAGGAGCTGACAAGAATATCCAAGGATATCGATGATGGCGGATTCTATAAGAATGAAGCTCTTCTTGGAGCTGTAGAAAACGCTAAAAGGAACAACAGCTCAGTGCATTTGATAGGTCTTGTATCAGATGGTGGAGTACACAGCCACAACACTCATCTTTATGCGCTATTGAGGCTCATGAAAAATGAAGGCCTCGACAAGGTGTTTGTTCATGCTATCCTTGATGGGAGGGATGTTCCTCCCGCTATCGGCGCCAGACACGTTGCTGAGCTTGAAGAAGAGATCAGAGCTATAGGCGTTGGCTCAATTGCAACTGTGTCGGGAAGATATTACACAATGGACAGAGACAAGCGTTGGGAACGGACTGAATTGGCATATGAGGCAATAGTATCAGGAAGAGGCCTATTCGCAGATGATCCTGTTAAGTCAGTGGAGGATTCTTATGCAGCAGGGAAAACCGACGAGTTCATGCTGCCTACTGTTATCCTCAAAGACAGTGAGCCAGTAGCAACTATTGAGGATGGCGATTCAGTAATATATTTCAATTTCAGGCCGGACAGAGCCAGACAAATGACAAGGGCAATAATGGACAAAGACTTTACCGGCTTTGAGCGGGATAAGAGAGTCAATGTACACTTCGTTACAATGACCGAGTACGATAAGACCATAGAGAACGTTCATGTTGCCTACAGAAATGATGGACTTGAGAACACGCTTGGGGAGTATATTGCCCGCAAAGGGATGTCGCAGCTAAGAATAGCAGAGACCGAGAAATACGCTCACGTAACCTTCTTTTTTAACGGTGGTCGTGAGATTCCATTTGAGAATGAAGACAGAGCTCTCATACCATCTCCAAAGGTCGCTACCTATGATCTGAAGCCTGAAATGAGTGCATATGAGGTAAAGGACGAGGTCCTTAAGCGAATAGAGTCGATGAAATATGACCTTATTATCCTTAACTTCGCCAACCCTGATATGGTAGGTCATACAGGAGTCATTGACGCAGCAGTTAAGGCAGTGGAAACTGTAGACAGCTGTCTGGGTGAAATAGTTAAGAAGATTCTGGAGTACGATGGAAGAGTCATAATCACATCGGACCATGGGAATGCTGAAATGATGATCGATACTGAAAATGGAGGTGCTTTTACAGCTCACACGACCAATGAGGTACCGCTGATTTTGGTAGGAGAAAAAGATATTAAGCTTAAGGACGGCATTTTGGCGGATCTTGCACCTACGATACTTGAGCTTTTAGAACTTGATAAGCCAGTTGAAATGACAGGGGAGTCCCTTATAATAAAATAGAACAGGAGAGTGATATCATGAGCTTGATAACAGATGTTTACGCAAGAGAAGTGCTTGATTCAAGAGGTAATCCTACCGTTGAAGTCGAGGTTTGGACGGAGCTTGAGGCATTTGGGAGGGCAATAGTGCCGTCAGGGGCATCAACAGGTATATACGAGGCAGTAGAGCTTAGAGATATGGACAAGTCCAGGTACCTGGGCAAGGGAGTACAGAACGCTGTAGATAACGTAAACAATATAATTGCTGATGAGATAATTGGTCTTGAGGTATTCGATCAGG
>DAIPJA010000138.1:0-5392 GCA_036770525.1 Gudongella sp.
ACTCTATACAAAGTTTGCTTAGCACCATAGTACTTACAAGATTATTGTAATAATACTCTATAGGCTTTTCTATGCTCTCACCTACTGCCTTAAATCCTGCGAAGTGGATCACTCCGTCATATGGACTTTCCTCAAAGATCCTTCTCATCGAGGTCTTATCAGTTGCATCCTCAACGAAAAGCTTTAGCTTCATACCGGTTATCTCTTCGATCCTGCTCAGTACATCCTCTCCTGAATTTGAAAGGTTGTCTACTATCACAACCTCGTGGCCTCTTTCGATGAGTTGGACGACCGTATGGCTCCCAATAAATCCAAGACCTCCTGTTACAAGCACCTTCATGATCAGCCCTCCTCACATATCGCTTTCGTACACCACTCTTATGCTTTGATTATAGCAAAACTATGACTCCATGTCCTTGATTGATACAAAACTATAAAGGCTTTATTTCATAATGCCATCATCTTTTTCTTTGTATATTCCATAAGTATTTGAAAGAGAATCTTTGAAGTATTTAGTCCTTGGAGGATCATAAGTAAACTTTGCAAAGACTAGAATTGACAACACCAATATTATCCAGGCAGTAACAGTATATGAGGCCTTTACATCAAGTTTTTCCATAAGCCTATACCTTACAAATTGGCCACCTATAGCTCCCAGAATAAATGTAAGCATGTGTATAGGCAAATGTGATTCTCCAAAGAATAGCTCATATAATTCGATACCACCAAAGGTTATGATTATAAAAGCTGCAATACCTGCCACAAGAGGAAAGATGTAAGAAGTCTTTACAGGTCTGGAATAGATGTATTCTATTACTCCAATTATTAGCATGGGGAAGAATGCAATCTTCCAGTGCTCCCATTTGCTTTCATTTACTGGGCTTATTAAACCCAAAAAATCTATACCAGTAGACTTATATAGTTCATGGAACATCAGACCAATTACTATGACAGTTGTCGTTACAATCGCATGAGTTGAGCTTCCCTGAAGCTTATTAATCATAATAAATACCTCCCGACTCGTCTGGAAGCATTTCCTTCTGGTTATTTATACCCACATAATACTTTAGAGCTGTTGCTACAGCATTCATCACGATACATCTACCATATGGTTTTTCAACCTACAGCAAGGGTACATATTATTCATAATACTTAAAGGAGTGATCTGATGAATACTTACAGACCGATAGAAGAAATTTTTACAGTTGAAAAGGAACACTGGGTAGGAAATGGCTTCAGGGTAAGGAACTACTTCCCCGGCGGCAGGAACCTTCTTCAGAGATTTACTCCCTTCGCTCTGATGGGTTACAATGCTCCAAAGGAATTTCCACCCTCAAGCTCATCAAAGGGTATAGGTCCTCATCCTCATAGAGGAATTGAGACTGTTACCTTCGCCTTCCAAGGAGCAGTTGAGCACCATGACAATGCAGGAAACCATGGCATCATCTATCCCGGGGATGTTCAGTGGATGACTGCCGGGAAGGGGATTATGCACAAGGAATATCATGAAAAGGAATTCCAGACTAAAGGTGGAGTTTTCCAGATGATCCAGCTATGGGTGAGCCTTCCCAAAAAGGATAAGTATACCGACCCAATGTATCAGGAAATAACAAACAGTATGATGGGGAAAGTGGAACTGAAAGAAAAATCCGGGACTGCTACTGTCGTTGCTGGAGAATTTATGGGAGCTAAGGGACCTGCCCATACCTTCTCACCAATGAATATTTACATCCTGAATATGAATGAGAAATCTACTGTTTTTTTGGATGAGCCATACGACTACAACACCGGCATCCTAATGATATCAGGATCAGCCGTTGTTAATGGATCTCAAGTTATAGAAAATGATTTTGTTCTCTTCGAAAATAAAGAGGGGACGATTGAAATCAAGTCAGAGGATCCATTAGTCAAGCTGATCGTGTTAAGCGGGGATCCGCTAAATGAACCGCAGGTAGGCTCGGGGCCTTTTATCATGAACACAATGGAGGAAATAAGGCAAGCTTCCCTCGACTACAGGGAAGGAAGATTTGGAACAGACAAGTTTTAAACTAGCAGATGCCCTGGTTCTCCGGGGCATCTGCTTGTTAGACTGATTTATAGACCGTATTCCTTTATCTTATACCGTAAAGATCTCTCACTTATGCCTAGGCTTTCTGCAGTCCACTTTCTGTTTTGCCTGTTATTCTCAAGTGCAAACCTGATTGCTTTCTTTTCAACGTCCTTAAGGGACTCGCCCTCATATATCTTAATGTGTTTTTCGCTTGAATCATTATCCCCTCTAATAAGCGTAGGATTGTTAAGATTTAGTGCATCCACACCAATCTGGTCCTCTCCACTCAACAGTACAGCTCTTTGGATTATATTTTCAAGCTCTCTTACATTTCCTGGGAAGCTGTAGCTCTTCAACTGTTTCATTGCTTCTTCCGTCACACCTTCGACATCTTTGCTGTAGGCTATCCTGTATTTGTCGATAAAATGTGGGACAAGAAGCTTCAAATCCTCAGTTCTTTCCCTGAGAGGAGGAGCCACGATATTGATGACGTTTATCCTGTAATAGAGGTCCTCTCTGAAATTGCCTATCCTGATTTGCTCCTTGATGTCCCTGTTTGTGGAGCAGATGACCCTGACATCCACAGGGAAGTTTTTTTCATCTCCGATCTGTCTAACTTCCTTCTCCTGGAGAAATCTTAACAGCTTTGATTGCAGCCTTCCATCCATTTCACCTATCTCGTCAAGAAAAAGCGTTCCCTTGTGGGCTTTTCTGATTAGCCCGATATCCTCTTTGAAAGCACCTGTAAAAGACCCCTTCTTATATCCAAAGAGCTCACTTTCAAGTAGTTCACTGGGCATTGCCGCACAATTTATTGCAATAAAGGGTTTCTTAGCCCTGTTGCTGTTGGTGTGGATGGTTTGAGCTATCAGCTCCTTACCCGTTCCACTTTCACCGGTTATGAGAACAGTTGCATCAGTATCCTTTATCTTATCAACTACTTTCCTAATATCAAGAATAGACCTTGATTCACCAATCAGAGTCTTCCTCAAATGACCCTGGAGCTGGTCCAGCTCCTTCTTAAGATCCAGCTTCTCAGAAGCAGTGCTGAGTAATATCAATAGCTGTTCGTTATCTATTGGCTTGGTTATAAAGTAATATGCTCCTGCTTTTATAGCCCTGATGGAGTTATCTATTGTCGAATATGCCGTCATGATAATAACCACGGCACTAGGTTCGACGGCAAGGAGCTCTTCCATGAGATTTAACCCGCTTCCCTCAGATAATCTTAAATCAAGAAGCACAAGATTTATCTTCTCCTCGATAAATATCCTTTTCCCATCAGCCATATTATCACTTGTAAATACCTGGTACTCATCCTCAAGAAGAAACTTAAGAGCCCTTAGTATTTTTGTTTCATCATCGATAATAAGTATCTTGGTTTTCATATACTAACACCTCTCATGACCTTGAGATATACACCAAATCCCTTGCCAACTTCGTTAGGTTTGGCCTGAATGCTCCCTCCATTCTCCTCGATCAACTTTTTGACGATAAACATACCAACACCGTTCCCATTTTCCTTTGTTGTGTAGAAAGGTTCAAATATATAATCGAGTTGATCCTCCTTCATTCCGGAGCCATTATCTATGAACTCAATATTAATGATCTTTCCTTCCGAATACCCTCTTATTATGATGGTTGGATTTTCAATGTCAGCCAAAGCATCCCTTGAATTTAGAAGAATATTTATAACTATTTGCTTAAAATGTCCCAGATCAAACTCTATAAGTAAGTTCTCAGGAACATCTATAGCAATATTGATATCCCTGATCTGAAGTTTGATAAACTTGATCGCATTCTCAAGCTCATTTTTCAGGTTAAGCAGCTTCTTTTGAGGCTTACGTGGAGATGTGAACTCCATGAATTCTGTAATGAGAGCATCTATCCTGTCTATTTCCTCAGGGATGTCCTCGGAGGCAGCTATCATAAATTCCTTATTATCAAGCTTGTCCTTCATCTGGGTTGTATATATCTTTACAGATGTCAGAGGATTTCTAATCTCATGTGCAAGGGAAGATATTATCCTGTCCATAAACTGAAGC
Source organism: Gudongella sp. (assembly GCA_036770525.1). Lineage (GTDB taxonomy): Bacteria > Bacillota > Clostridia > Tissierellales > Tissierellaceae > Gudongella. The sequence goes on from DAIPJA010000138.1 coordinate 4,096, forward strand.
TTGTCATAGTTTCTTAGCTCGTTGATTAGAAGCTTTTCTTCTTGAGTCTTTTCCTCTATGATCCTCTTTAGTCTTCTGTTGACCAGTTGTACAACAAAAACCAACATCATAAGTGCAAAGATGGAAAGCAGAAGTACCTTAATTTGAAATTCCGTCTCTTCACCTGTGTTTCTTATGGGAGTGCCAAACCACTTTCTGTGGATGGAGTCATACATACCATTCGACTGGATCTCGTTTAGACCCTCATTGAGTTTCTTCAAGAGTACCGGATTATCTTTCGAGACAGCCATTGAGTACTTCTGCTCATTCAGGGTCTCACCGACTATCTTGACCTGATCGATCCAGCCTCTCTCATTACAGATATAATTGACTGTAAGTGTATTGCCTACCATGGCATCCACCTGTTGGTCAACTAATGCAGCAACTGCTTCCTCCATAGTGTCGAACTGAATTATCTTGACATCCTTGATCCTGCTCAATTCGAAATATATTATGTCTTCCTTCTGGATGGAAACTGTCTTACCGACAAGATCTGAAATATCTCCGATGGAGTAGTTTGAATCCATGACAAAGACGGATTGCGAATTCATCAGCAAAGAGTCCGTAAAGTTGAACTTTTCCCTTCTCTCGTCTGATTCCTTCATGCCCTGTATGATATCTGCCTGCCCTCTCTCGATAGAGTGAAATGCATCCTCCCACTTCATTGGTATGAACTGAAATTCTATCCCCGTTACAAGACTGATTGCCTTAAGAAGGTCTACATTAAAGCCCTTGTAGACTCCATCCACATCTAGAAACTCATATGGTGGAAACTGGATGTCCCCAGCGACCCGATAGGTTTCAACATCCCCATATCCGAAGGAAACGGAAGCAGTGAGGAGTATAAGTATTAACATCAAAGCAAGCGTCTTTTTTATCATTCTTCCCAGCCTTTCAATACTAGTGAATCAATAGCTATATATTATCATGAGGATAAACTTAACTCCAGAAAAAGCTGGTTTCTTTCATTAAAAATGCCCCCATCGTTTCGATAGAGGCATCCAGATCATTTTAATATATATTCAGTTACTATTACCGGCGACTTGGCATTGAATATCCTTATCTGCTCTTCCCTATCCGTCTCAAGGACATAAAGCGAGAATCCTCCGAGATTTATTTTGTCCCCAAATCTGATATGTTCAATCTCAAAATCGTCCATGGAGAAAAAAGCTGCAATTGCAGACTCCCTTACAAAATATTCCTCTCCCTCCAGAATTACCTGAAGCCTAGCCAGGCTTCCACTCTTTACTATAAAATT
>DAIPJA010000139.1:0-5384 GCA_036770525.1 Gudongella sp.
TCTTTGGTTCATTCAAAGCTCTCACACTGTTTAGTTATCTAGGTTCATTCGCCACTTAAGAACCCTTGGCTCTCGAGGCGACTTGCTTAGTATAGCACTTTTCTAAGCGATCTGTCAACAGGTTTTCAAGAAGATTTTTAACAAATTTGTCTAAAACCGTCAACCTTTTATACTATACAGCCAACAAGTGCCTTTGTCAACAGGTTTATAAGAAAAAAGAGCTGCTCCGATCATTCGGGCAGCTCTTGGTTGGTTGTGTTAATCGATCATAGTACGCTCTACTTCCTTGCGAAGCTTCTCAAGGATCCTCTTTTCTATCCTTGAAACGGTCATCTGTGAGATATCGAGATTATTAGCTATTGTAACCTGAGTCCTCTTGTTGAAGTACCTTTCTATAAGGATCTCTTTCTCGATCTCGTTCAGCTTCTCCATTGTCTTCATAAGGAAATCATTGTTTTCTATTCTGCTGAAGTAGAAATCTTCTTCTCCTATCAGCTCCGCAAGGTTGACTTCCTTATCATCATTGTGAGAATCGAAGGTCACATCCAGAGATTGGGGAGTGTAGACCTTACTGGCCTCCATTGCCTCCAGTATCTCTTCTTCAGAGGTATTAAGGTAAGTAGCTATATCCTCCACAGTCGGAATCCTTTGAAGCTCCTGGCTCAGGTGTACCTTTGCATTATTGATCTTCTTGGATAGCTCCTGGATCCTCCTTGGTACACGGATGGTCCAACCTTTGTCACGGAAGTACTTTTTTATTTCTCCAATTATTGTAGGAGTTGCAAAGCTCGAGAATTCAAAGCCCTTGTCTATGTCGTACCTGTCAATGGCATAAATAAGTCCTATACTGGCCACCTGATAGATATCGTCGTAGTCTATTCCTCTGTTGGCATATTTTTTTGCAAGGATCTCGGCAATATAAAGGTGGTTTTCAATTAATATATCCCTTGTAACCTTGGTAGGCATATCTTTATATTGCCTGAAAAGCTCCTTGATATCTGCCTTGTCCAAGCTATTATTTTTATCTCTGTTGTAGTTATGCTTGTTAGCCATAGGACTACCATCCTTAATCTATATATTTGACCATTCTGATCTGCTCATCCAAATAGTAGGCCTCATCCATCAGCGACTCTATGATCATTTTGCTCAGCTTGGCCTCCCTTGTCTCTTCGACTGGCTCAAACCCTTTGTGTCCGCTTATGGATATTTCTAGTTTATCCTTTAATACCTCAAAGGATATTTCAACCTCGTCTGCTTCATCAGGTACGAAGGATAGTATGCATGCTTCACCCATGGCAACCTTGAGATCGTCTATTTCATCGACATTATAGCCAATTCTGCTTCCAATAGCCGAAGAAATCAATCTAACAAGACTTATATAGTCAGTCTTGTTTGGGATCTTGACTGATATCCTGTCATTGAGCATTTTCGTCACCTCTTATGATGAACAGCTTATCAAGCTCTGTTATATCAAATAGCTTCCTGATATTTGGCCTGATGTTGTCGATATATATCTTGTATTCTGTATCCTGGAGCATTTTTAAAAGGCTTATCAGAGCGCCAAGACCTGTACTGTCGATATAGTCCAGCTGCCTTCCATCGATAACAAGATCTGCCTTCCTCTCCTCAAAGGACTTGACGATTTCTTCCTTAAATACAGATGAGGTATAGATATCAATTTCCCCGACAGGCTTGAAAACCCACTGATTGTGATCATGGTTAAAATCTACCTTGGTATTAAGCGACATTCATTCTTCCCTCCATCCACTGTTAATTGTTTTGTTATTCATTCTATAACAAATATGTGTTAATGTAAACAAATTTAGGGCTTCTAGTCCTCCATATACATGGCGACTGCAACAACCTTGTCATCCTTCATCTTCATCAGAGTGACTCCCTGAGTGCTCCTTCCCATTATTGATATTTCTGACACTCCTATCCTTATCACTATTCCGTTTAGAGATATCATCATGACCTCGTCATGGTCGCTTACCACCTTAGCTGATACAATATCTCCTGTCTTCTCCTTAATGCTGTATGTGATAAGGCCTTTTCCGCCTCTGTTCTGGAGTCTGTAATCAGTGAGCGGAGTCCTTTTTCCATAGCCATTTTCAGATATTACAAGAAGGTTTCTTTCATCATCGACGATCTCCATTGCCACTACTACATCGTCTTCATTAAGAGTTATGGCCTTTACGCCCATGGCGCTTCTTCCCATATTCCTTACGTCTTTTTCACTGAACCTTATTGCCATTCCCTTTTTGGTAACTACTATAAGATCCTTTGAACCGTCTGTAAGCTTAACGCTTATAAGCTCATCTGACTCATGGAGAGAAACAGCTATCAAGCCTGATTTTCTTATGTTTTCAAACTGATCCAGCCCTGTCTTCTTGATGATGCCTTCCCTTGTTATCAGTACAAGATTATCCTCTGGGTTGTGCTTGTACAATGGGATTATTGCTGAAACCTTTTCATCACCGGTAAGGTTCAAGAGATTTACTATGGCTGTTCCTTTAGCCTGTCTTCCAGCCTCCGGAATCTCGTATGCTTTTAGGGAGTATACCTTGCCCTTATTGGTAAAGAAGAGTATCGTGCTGTGTGTAGAAGTGATGTATAGGTCCTCCACGAAGTCTTCTTCTCGCTTTGTAAGTGCTATTATTCCTTTTCCTCCCCTTCTCTGGGGCTTATATGTCCCCTCAGGCATCCTCTTGATGTACCCGAAATGAGTCAGAGTTATTACTACGTCCTCGTCCTCTATCATATCCTCAAGATTTATCTCATGACTTGCAGCCATGATCCTCGTTCTTCTCATGTCTCCATATTTGTCCTTTATTTCAAGCAGCTCTTCCTTGATTATATTCATAACAAGCCTTTCACTTGCAAGGATCTCTCTTAGTCTGTTTATTTCCTTGATCAGAGCCTCGTATTCCTCCTCCAGCTTATCCCTTTCAAGGCCGGTAAGTCTCTTAAGTCTCATATCGAGAATTGCCTGAGCCTGTTTATCTGAAAGGGCAAACCTGCTCATCAATGAATCTCTTGCTTCCTGGTCGTCACCTGATCCCCTGATTATCTTGATTATCTCATCGATATTATCCAAGGCGATCTTTAAGCCCTCAACTATATGGGCTCTTTCCTCGGCTTTATTCAGGTCGTATTTAGTTCTCTTGATTATAATGTCCTTTTGGTGCTCAAGATAATAATAGAGCATTTCCTTAAGGTTCAATACCTTTGGCTCTCCATTTACCAGTGCAAGGTTTATTATTCCAAAGGTAGTTTGCAGCTGGGTATGCTTGAAAAGATTATTGAGGACAACCTTAGGATTAGCATCTCTCTTTATCTCGATTACTATCCTCATGCCTTCCCTGTCGGACTCGTCTCTCAGGTCTGAAATGCCTTCCAGCTTTTTATCTCTTACATATTCTGCAATTTTCTCGATCAAATTTGATTTGTTTACCTGATATGGTATCTCTGACACTATAATGCTGTGCTTACCTCTGGAGGATTCCTCTATCTCAGCAACCGCTCTTAGGGTTACCTTGCCTCTTCCGGATCTGAAGGCCTTCCTTATTCCGTCTTTGCCCATGATGATCCCGCCGGTGGGAAAATCCGGCCCCTTTATTACCTTCATCAGATCATCAACTGAACTTTCTGGATCGTCAATTAAAAGGGCAAGCCCATCAATCACCTCTCTTAAATTATGAGGTGGTATATTTGTAGCCATACCTACAGCTATTCCTGAGGATCCATTGACAAGAAGGTTCGGAAACCTGCTTGGAAGCACTGTCGGTTCCTGAAGAGTCTCGTCAAAGTTAGGTCTGAAGCTTACAGTATCCTTGTTGATATCTCTTAACATCTCTGTAGCCAGCTTCGTCATTCTGGCCTCGGTATAACGCATTGCTGCTGCTCCATCTCCGTCGACGCTGCCGAAGTTTCCATGTCCATCCACAAGCAGATACCTTGTATTAAAATCCTGAGCCAATCTTACCATTGCTCCATAAACTGAGCTGTCTCCATGCGGATGGTACTTACCTAGTACGTCTCCGACTACCCTGGCTGACTTTCTGTATTGCTTGTCAGGTGTCATTCCCAGCTCGTCCATTGCATATAGGATCCTTCTGTGTACAGGCTTAAGTCCATCTCTTACATCAGGGAGAGCACGGCTTACGATGACACTCATGGCATAATCCAGATAAGAGTTTCTCATTTCATCTTCAATTTTTATTTCTACTAGCTTATCTCTTTCGTTATCCATTTTGGCCTCCTAGATGTCAAGATTCTTAACATACTTAGCATTCTCTTCAATAAACTCTCTTCTTGGGTCAACCTTATCACCCATTAGTGTTGTGAATATATCATCAGCAGCAACTGCATCCTCTACGCTCACTCTCAGCAGGGTCCTCCTCTCAGGATCCATAGTTGTGTCGTAAAGCTGCTCTGCATTCATCTCTCCAAGACCTTTGTATCTTTGGATCACAGGATTTCCGCTTCTTCCTATCTCGTCAAAAAGCTTCTCAAGCTCTCTGTCGCTATAACAGTAGTATTCCTTCCTGTTCTTACTTACCTTATATAAAGGAGGTTGAGCTATATATACGTGTCCGTTGTCAATAAGCTCTCTCATGTATCTGTAGAAAAACGTAAGCATAAGTGTTCTAATATGAGCTCCATCTACGTCAGCATCCGTCATTATTATTATCTTGCCGTATCTAAGCTTCTCCAGATTAAAATCCTCGCCTATACCAGTTCCAAAGGCTGTTATCATTGCCTTTATCTCATTATAGCCAAGTATCTTATCCAGCCTTGCCTTCTCAACGTTCATTATCTTTCCTCTAAGAGGAAGAATTGCCTGGAATCTCTTGTGTCTACCTTGCTTTGCACTACCTCCCGCAGAATCACCCTCTACTATGAATATCTCAGTTTCCTTGATATCGCTGGACTGACAATCCGCAAGCTTTCCAGGAAGTGTGGTGTTATCCAATATGCTTCTCTTTCTTGTAAGGTCCCTTGCCTTTCTGGCTGCCTCTCTCGCTCTTTGGGAGCTTATTGCCTTATCCAGGACTATTTTTGATACCTTTGGATTCTCTTCAAAGTAATTATTCAAGAATTCCGCGGTTAACGACTCGACTATTCCCCTTGTTTCACTATTTCCAAGCTTACCTTTGGTTTGGCCCTCAAACTGTGGTTCTGGAAGCTTGACTGAAAGGATCGCAGTCATACCCTCTCTTACATCCTCTCCTGACAGGTTGTCATCCTTTTCTTTAAGGAAGCCGTATTTCCTTGCATAATCATTTATTGATCTTGTAAGGGCAGTCCTGAGACCAGAGAGATGTGAACCACCTTCTGCTGTATTAATATTGTTTGCGAATGTAAATACGTTCTCTGTATAA
>DAIPJA010000140.1:0-5357 GCA_036770525.1 Gudongella sp.
AGGCACCCCTGTGGGAAGGCTATCGCTGACAGAGTTTAGCAATAGCATCATTATGTAATTGAGAAATACCGCCATAGAATAAGCAAATATCATAGTAAGAGCAGTAAATAATCCCTGTTTCAAACTAATCGGATTCAGCTTTAGAACCTTCTTAAGGGAATACCCTCTGAACTTAAGGAAGAGAATGTTGGGAAGGAGTATTATTAGATATTCTGTTATCAGAATTCCGGTATATAGTTCTTTTTTCTGAACCAATCCCCCTACGAGCAGGAATGCCAGACCTAGCGTTAGGTATAAAATATTTACTCCGTTAGGAGATGGAACTCTCTCTGTTCTCACTGAATCACTTCCTCCGAATCAATAAATACACCTGCAGCAAGTGCAGGTGATGTTTAATTACTCAAATGTAAAAATATAAGGTATATTCCTGTAGTAATCGCCGTAGTTCAGACCATAGCCGACTATGAACACATCAGGTATCTCATACCCTACGTAGTCCGGCATAAGATCCACCTGTCTGCGGCTTGGTTTGTCAAGCATTACGCAGATTTTTATCGAAGCTGGTTCCCTTTCTTCCAGATGCTCCATTACCTTTAATAGTGTATGACCTGAATCGATTATATCATCGACTATCAGTACGCTTTTACCTTTAATTTCACCACGTATATCCTGTAGGATCTCAACTCTTCCAGATGATATCTCGGCGTGTCCGTAGCTTGCTGTTGTCATAAATTCAATTTCCACTGGAATGTCCATTTCCCTGGCAAGATCGGCAGTAAAAATGAAGCTGCCTCTCAGAAGAGACACTATTACGAGGTCCTTACCCTTATAGTCATTGCTGATCTCCTTGCCCATTTCCCTGACTCTGTTGCTTATTTCCTCCCTGGAAATTAAAACCTTCTCTTTTTTGTCCTCAAACAAGTCAGTCTCTCCCTTCAACTTATTTTCTCCCCAATATCTGTTTTATTTCCCTTAACTCCCTTAAAATAAGATTCAAGGTAAATTGAATGCTGATTATAATTATAAATATTATAGCACCTACTATCAGGTTTGTATTCATAAAATACCATCCTTTATTCTAAAAATCAAGCTTCTGATTCACATTATACCCAAAGGGCAGAACAACACCACATTAGGCTTATGCAAATCCCATAGATTATCTGATAAAATCTGTGGTATAATCCTATCAAATATCTTGAGGTGATACAATATGTTCCAAGCAATGTCAGAGGACACAGCTCTGCAAAGACTGATACTCTTAAAGATAACAAGTTCTTCAATGTCAAAAATTACAAATACTCAAATATCAGAAGCTGCAATTGAAGGCTTCGATATGAATTTCTTTCAGATTCAACAGCATCTCTTTGAGTTAACCGAGAGTGGATTCCTGGCAAGTTCAAAGATCGAAGGAGACGCCACCTACTCCATTACAGATGCTGGTCGTTCTATGCTGGAGCTATTTAAGGATAAGCTGCCGGACAAGGTCAGCAGTCTTGTAGAATCATTATTCAAAAATTCAGGGCAGCTGGAGGGAGCTGATGCCTCTTATTTTCTGTCAGAAACAGGAGAATACTCCGTAGATCTTGTTTTAATGGAAAGAGGCTTAACCATATTCAGGCTTACACTTAGTATACCGGATGAGATGCAGGCAAAAAAAATCTGTTCTGTTTGGAAGCTTGAGCCTTCAAACATATTTGGCAAAATCATGAAAATAATTGATCCAGCTTAAAACCCTGCTATATTAGCAGGGTTTTCGCAATTGTTCTAACCTCTCCGATCAAATAAAGTGATCCTCCAAAGAGCACCATGTCTCCAGGACCAGCCAGCTCGATAGCTTTCCTAACAGCTTTATCTATTGATGGCTCAACGTATACCCTATCAGTATACTTCCTTATTTCCTCAGCCAGCAGATCAGCTTTCAGCTTTCTTGGCATACTAACCTCAGTTACAACAACCTCGCTGGCCAAAGGAATCAGCTTTTCTATCATATGAGTATAATCCTTATCCTTAAGGACTCCTACACCTAAAATAAGCCTTTCGTATTTAAATAAACCTACAGCCTTTGCCAGATTTTCAATACCTTGAAGGTTATGAGCTCCGTCGATCAGGAATATCGGTTCACGACTTAGAATTTCAAGTCTCCCCTTCCATTTTGTTTCCCTCAAGCCCTCATATAGCTGTTCGTCAGTAAATTTGACCAAACCTCTCTCCCTTAATTCAAGAAGGCAAACTGCTGCTGTTGAGGCGTTATAAACCTGGTAATCACCGAGCATAGATATTTTGATCCTCTTGTGGAAAAAATCTCTATAATGCAAATCAAAAACGCTGCCTTCATCATTTTCCATTATCACTTCAATGTCATCCTGATCGACCTCTACATAGTCTGATCCCATCTCCGCAGATACTCGCTTTATAACCTCCCTGGATTCATCTCTTTGCGGATAGGCTACGACCAGTCCGTCTTTTTTAATTATCCCCGCCTTCTGATAAGCAATTTCTGCCAATGTGGTCCCCAGAACATCCATATGATCATAATCTATGGTTGCTATAACTGAAGCTAACGATTTTTCAATAATATTTGTCGAGTCAAATCTACCGCCCAGACCAACTTCAAGTACGATGTAATCAACTCCAGCCTCCTTGAAATATAGGAATCCCAAAGCTGTTACTATCTCAAATGTTGTTGGGTGCTCCATTCCTTCTGAAACCATTCTATCAGCAGCAGCTCTAACCTCGTCAGTAAGCCTTCCAAGTGTCTCCTCTGGAATATCTACACCATTTATCTGGATTCTCTCGGTAAATCTCTCCAGGTACGGAGATGTATACAACCCTGTCCTGTAACCGGCTGTCTCAAGGCATTTTGCAATATAAGCTGATATTGAGCCCTTACCATTTGTACCGCCAATATGGATATACTTCATATCTCTATGAGGTTCTCCAAGATGGTATAGCAGCCTTCCAACTGAATCCAAACCGAGCCTGGAGCCGTATTTGTCCTTATCATTGATATAAGCTAACGCTTCCTGGTAGTTCATTCTATCCTCCCGCTATTTCTTTAAGGAATTAATCCTTTCCAAAACATTTTCAAGCATCTGCTTGTACTTAATCTGTTTTTCCTTTTCCTCGTCAACAACCTTAGCTGGTGCTTTAGCGACAAATCCCTGATTAGAAAGCTTAGCATCAACTCGCTTGATTTCATCCTCCAGCTTAGTCTTCTCTTTTTCAAGTCTCTCCAGTTCCTTGTCAAAGTCAATCAAATCTGCAAGAGGAAGGAAAACCTCACATCCATCCAATACAACTGACACGAAGCCTTCTCCGAATCTGCTTTTATCTGAGGTAAATGTAATTGAATCAGCCGAGGCTAATGTCCTGAACTTCTTCTCACTTTGAGAAATTATTTCCTTTAAGGATTCATCTTCGGTAACAAATATCAGCCCTGCCTTCCTGGAGGGAACAATATTCATCTCTGCTCTTGCATTTCTAATACCCTTAATGGCTGACTTGATAAATTCAATACTCTTCTCAGCTTCTTCAAATAAGGAGTCACTATCTTGCTTTGGCCAGGCTTCCATTATAAGTGCATCCGACCTGCCGGGCAAATGCTGCCAGATTTCCTCCGTTATGAATGGCATAAAAGGATGCAGAAGCTTCAAGGTATCTCTCAGTACCGATACAAGAACCTGCTGAGCTGTTCTCCTCGAGGTTTTGTCCTCGCCATATAATCTGGTCTTTGTCATTTCGATATACCAATCACAGTAATCCTCCCAGATGAAGTCGTATACTCTTTGAGCAGCCAGCCCAAGTTCATATTTATCCAGGTTAGTCTTAACATCTCCCATAACCTTGTTCAATCTTGTAATGATCCATTTATCTTCCGGTTCCAGCTCCCTGGTGTCCATAGTATAATCCTCAGTATCATCGTCGAGATTCATCATTACAAATCTTGTGGCATTCCAAAGCTTGTTGGCGAAATTTCTGCTTGCCTCAACTCTTTCAGTATAAAATCTCATGTCATTGCCAGGTGTATTCCCCGTAACCAAAGTGAATCTTAGAGCATCAGCTCCATATTCTTCAATAAGCTCAAGAGGATCAATTCCGTTCCCCAGAGATTTGCTCATTTTCCTCCCCAGTGAGTCTCTTACAAGGCCTGTAAGGAAAACATCCTTGAATGGAAGCTCTCCAGTCTGCTCAAGGCTTGAGAATACCATTCTGATGACCCAGAAAAATATAATATCATAGCCTGTTACAAGAACATCTGTTGGGAAGAAATAATCCATATCCTCAGTATCTTCAGGCCATCCCAGAGTAGAGAAAGGCCAAAGAGCAGATGAAAACCAGGTGTCAAGAGTGTCCGTCTCCTGACGGATATTCGTACTATCACATTTGCTGCATTTTGAAATTTTTTCTCTTGATACGATTATCTCTCCGCAATCGTCACAATAGTATACGGGCAGTCTGTGTCCCCACCACAATTGTCTTGAGATACACCAATCCTTAATATTTTCGAGCCAATGTGTATATACCTTCCCGAATCTTTCAGGTATAAACCTTAATTCACCATTATAGTAAGCCTCCAAGGACGGCTTAGCGAGCGGTTCCATTTTTACAAACCATTGCTTTGAAATCAAAGGTTCAATAATTGTCTTGCATCTTTCACAATGACCTACAGCATTGTCATAATCCTTAACTGCCTCCAGATAACCCATTTCCTCCAGTGCTTTGGCCACAGCTTTTCTGGCTTCGAATCTCTCCAGACCTTCGAATCCAGCTGCGTTGGAATTCATGAACCCGTCCTCGTTTATAACCACACATTGGCCAAGTCCGTGCCTTTCTCCCACTTCGAAATCATTTGGATCATGGGATGGTGTAATTTTCAGAGCGCCAGTACCAAATTCCATCTCAACATATGGATCTGCTATAACCGGTATCTCTCTGTCAATAATTGGAACCAATGCAGTCTTTCCAACCAGGTGTGAATATCGATCATCGTCTGGATGAACAGCAACAGCAAGATCTCCCAGTATGGTCTCTGGTCTTGTTGTGGCGATGGTAATAAACTGATCACTATTCTTTATTTGGTATTTAACATGCCACAGAAAACCATGAGCATCCTCGTGGTCCACTTCGGCATCTGATATTGCGGTATGACAGCTTGGACACCAGTTGATGATCCTATCCCCTCTGTAAATCAGTCCTTTATCATAAAGCCTGACGAAGACCTCTTCAACGGCGTTGCTAAGCATCTCGTCCAGTGTAAATCGATCTCTGGACCAGTCACATGAAACTCCAAGCTTTTTCAATTGGTTTTTTATTGTCCCTCCATATATGTCGGTCCATGCCCAGGCTTCCTTAAGGAA
>DAIPJA010000141.1:0-5319 GCA_036770525.1 Gudongella sp.
TGTCTCCCGGCTTAGTTATTGTAGCTAGAGCAATGTAAATGCTTCCTGTGGATCCATTTACGGCATAATAGGTAGCCTTTGAACCAAAAACCTCAGCTGCATAGTCCTGGGAATCCTGGATTATGCCTCTGGGCTCAAGCAAGTTGTCCATGCCCTCAACCTCGGTAGTATCTATATACGGTATATAGTCTCCCCAATTAATAAGTGTATTTTTCCCCTTGTGTCCGGGCATATGGAAGGATACTGAGTTTTCCTCCATCAGGTTCTTCAATGCATCAAATACGGGTGTTTTCATCTCCCACGATCAGCCTCCTAATTTTTCGGTGTTAACAACGGTATAATTATAACGCATCCTTTAATATAAATAAACTATTATTTTAGCATTTGTAAACTTTTTTTGCAGAAACTAAAAATTCCTGAAATTAAAATCTTCCTGGAACCTTGTAGCCGCACTGACTGCAGCGTCCTTCCACCATTTCTTCGATCCGGATTCCCGAGGACCTTCCAATCAAACGTTTTCTGCATTCCGGACAGTAGGTGCCGTTGTCATATCCAAGCACATTCCCAATATAGACATGCTTTAACTTCTTCTCCGCTGTATTTTTAAGCTCGGTAAGAGTGTAGACAGATGTGGGTGGATCCTTCATCCTGTAGTTTGGGTAATATCTGCTCAGATGAAAGGGTATACCGGGGTCAATCGATGCTATGAAGCCTGAAAGCTCCTCCATCTCCTTATTCGAGCTGTTCCTGTCATCAATTATAAGGGTAGTCAGCTCAACATGGGTTTTCCTTGCTGCGAGCCTTATGGTTTCAAGGACTGGCTCCAAGGTCCCCTTGCAAATGCTCTGATAGAAGTCGTTAGTAAACGACTTCAAATCGATATTCATAGCATCTATATATTGCAATAGCTCCTCCAGGGGCTCCCTGTTAATATAGCCGTTGGTGACGAGGACATTTAATAGCCCTTCCTCTCTTGCTTTCCTTGCTGTGTCCAAAACAAACTCATAGAAGACAGTCGGCTCATTGTAGGTGTAGGCGATCCCAATGGATCCTCCCATCTTTGCAAGGGCAAGAATATCTTCGGTGCTTGCCTCCACAAAGCTGTTATGATCGGTAACTATCTGCCAGTTCTGACAGAAGTCGCACCCAAGGTTGCAGCCGTAGCTCCCAAAGGAAAATATTGTACTTCCGGGATAGAAATGGTAAAGTGGCTTTTTTTCAATAGGATCATAGTTGTATGCCGTTACCCTCTCATAGTTCAGAGAATATAGCTTGCCTCCTATATTCTGTCTGACTCCGCATCTCCCTCTCTGCCCTTCCTCCAGCCTGCAATAATGAGGGCAAAGATTACAGATTACATTTTCACCCTTATTGGTGTAGAACATAGCTTCCCTCAAGGCAATCATCTCCTATTGGTATCTCTCTACCCTGAAGCGTTCCATTTTATAATCATCATCCTCTGATATCCCTGCTTTCTGAAGTGCTATCCTCACCTGATCCAAAGGGGTATCCACTCCCTCTATCATCGGCAATAGAAGACCTCGTCTGTATCCTTTCTCAACTATTACCCCATAGATTCCCGGGTCTAACTCTGTAATCGAATGAATTGGCTCTGAAGGAAATAGGACGTCCACCGAGTAAACCAGTTCCTCAAGCTCCTCCCCGGTTACGGATGGAAATCTGGGGTCTCTTGTTCCGGCTTCAACGGCATAGTGGATTATCTCCCTTGCAAGACTTCCTCTGGATGCAGCAGTGGAGCCTATGCAGCCCCTCAGGCTTCCGTGCTTCTTAATTGAAACGAATACCGGCCTTGCAGCCACCAATAACTCATCCGGCAGATCATCAGGGACCGTTAAATATTCCCCGGTGAGAACATAATGCTCCAGACTCCTCCTGGCAAGGGCAGCATGTGGGCTCTCCGACTGCCTTCTTGCTGTCTGCTTGTTTTTCTGTGATTTCTCAATTGCCTCCATCAAATCCCTATCTGTCCTTTTTCCAGGTATTAGTTTTGCAGTTCCATAGCCCACTCCATATGGCCCCTCATAGGAAAGAACCTGGGTATCAAGCTCATAAGGGCTTAGGATCCCTGCAAGTATCATCAGTGACCTTAGTCCGCATTCACCAGCCTTATGGGCAAGCTCCATGTCGAAGGATGAAATAGCTCCAAGATCTGCCTTTTCAATTATTTCTATTATAAGCCTATCGAATTCAGGTCCTTCAGGACTATAGCTGTATGGTCCGCTGTCCTTAAGCTTGTGTGACAGGTCCCCGCTGGCTATTATGACCACATCGTTTTTTTGTTGAAGAATCGCTGCTTCAATCTGCCTTCCGAAGAGGTACAGCTCCTTTGGGGATAAAATGCCATAGGTTATGTGGACGATTTGAAAGCTGGAGTAATACTTGTCCACAAAATGAAGAGGGACCAGTGCTCCATGGTCGAGCTTGCCGTCCAGCTTATATCTTTTATACATCTCCTTTGTCATCTGTGCTATGGAGATATTGTTGGTCAGGCAATTCTTGACTATCTGGTAGGTCAGCTCCTGATCTGTATCATAGGAGTATGATAGCTCGTTGTGGCCAAAGGAGCTGAAATCCCCCTTGAGTGTTTTCTCCATTGATATTGCATTTGCGTCTGAGAATACAGGTCCATGGGGAGTGATGATCAGTATCGTCTGAGGCTTTCTCATGGCGATATCCCTTCCTATCTCCTCCATACCTTCTATTGTTTTTATTGACTTTTGCTCCTCTCCCTGACCTATCTGAGGTATTAATATCGGCGGGTGAGGAGTAAGGTATGCTGAAAGAATTCTTCCCATAACTATCCTCCTTTACTAAAAAAATAAGGACAGACTCTCCAGCCTGTCCCATGTTATTATTCTTCTGTATCTTCATCTTTTTCCGGAGCCACTTCCGGAGATGGCGACTCCTCTTCAGTCTCAGCTTCAGCAGATACTGACGGTGGATTCAATGAACAGATAAGCTGCTCTGGATCAGTCAAGACCGCGAGCCTTTCATCCTTCATTATGTCAAGATCCTTTACCAATATCGGGGTACTGAAGTCCATCCCTGAGACGTCTATCCCCACCGATTCAGGAATATCCCCAGGAAGGCACTCTATCTCTACAGCATCCATCATCTGCATAAGAATGGATGGCTGCAGAGCAATATTGTCTCTGTTCAAAAGCGTTATTGGAACCTGCAGCTTAATCCTTTGTTCCATATTGAGCTTCTGAAGATCTATATGAGTAACACTACCCTTGACCGGATCCCTCTGTACAGATTTTACAATAGCGGGGATCTTTTCACCCTCCATATCAAGCTCAAACAGTGCAGATGTTCCAACCTGCCTGAAAAGCTTAGTAAACTCAAGCTCGTCAACCGCAAAGCTCTTTGTCGGTTCGCCCTTTCTGTAGACTACCCCTGGCACCATGGCTTCCTTTCTAAGTTTCTTTACCTTGTTCGATCCGATGTCTCCTCTTAATATTGCCTTTAGGCTTTTGTCAATCATTCTCGGATACCTCCTAGTTCTTATTTTGTACAATACATTCCTACCCCTAAGGGCATCCGATAAACGATTATTTGGTTAATACCTTATCCCTCTGACTGAAAGGGACTTGGCGAACAGCACCTTGCTCAGGTTTACATCCACCTGATCGTTTGGTGTACTGAGCCCTTTCTGTATGAATACCTTCACTCCATTATCCTCATATTCGTAGAAACGCTTTGTGTCTCCCGGGTGTCCTATCTCAACGGATAGTTGGCTTGATGAGCATCACCCACCCTTTACCTGGATCACTGCTATTCTTACAGCGGGTTCTCCGCTTGATTTTTTCTTTATGTGTTCAGCTGCTTCACTTGAAACAGTTACCTTCATATAAAAACTCCTCTCAGATCTTAATAGCTGTTACAGACCGGTGTATTTTATTCCCTTGGCAAAAATCTGCTTTTTAAACACCAGGTTTTTCATATATATCTCGACGCTATTTTTTGGTATCCTCATTTCTTTTTGGAGATAAACATTGATCCCATCTATCTCGTAGATGTCAAATGCGCTTTTCTCCTTAGGTTCGCCTGTCTGAACTGACAGTTCATTGTATTTGCATCACCCGGATCTTTGCTGTATGATGCCAATCATTACGCTTGGTTTATCATTGCAGCTTTCCCTGATATGTTCCTTTGCCTCATTTGTTATAGTTATTGTGATCATTCGGTCACCTCATTTTCTATCATAGTATCCATCTCTGCCTTTGCAGCCCGCATGCGCTTTCTGCCCTGTTCCTTGGAGTAGTAGCTTGCGAAAAGAGCCGTTATAGGTATGGTAAGGATAAGGCCTATACTTCCTGAAAGGGATCTTACAACCTCCGTTGCAATTACATCAAGATTAAAAACCTTGCTAAGCTCTGTCTCATATGCCATGAATAATAAAAGCATGGGGATGGAGGTTCCTGTGTAGGCTAAAATAAGCGTGTTTACCATTGTACCCATAACGTCCTTTCCAACATTCATGCCTGATCTGAAGAGCCTTCCCCTTGAAAGCCTTGGATTAGCCTTGTGGATCTCCTCGATGCTCGATGCGATTGATATTCCAATGTCCATAGCTGCACCCAGGGAACCCATTATTATCCCTGCAAACAACAGCTGCCTGAAGTTGAACTCGATCCCCTGCGGTATATACATCAGCATTGTCGCTTCCTCGGCTGAAAGACCGGACAGACTTGCCTTATTCCCTACGTAGAAGGCGATTATACCTGCAATTATAACTCCAAAGGAGGTTCCCATGATTGCCGAGATAGTCTTGTGATTAAGTCCTGCAACGAGGACCATGGTAATGATGGTAACTACGACTGCTGTGATTACGCTTACCAGGATAGGATTCCAGCCCTTAAGCATCAGCGGAAGCATTACGAAAAGTACTGCAGCTACAGTTATTGCAAGGGAAACAAGCGCTTTGACCCCTTTTATCCTTCCAATAGCTATGACCAAAAGTGCAAAAAGTATTAGAAGATATCCCAGGTAATTAGCTCTGTAATAATCGGATATATATGTCTTGAAGCTTCCATCCTCGTACTCCTCCAGCATAAGGACGACTTTTTGTCCCTTTTCCACTATGATATCGTAGTATTGGTGGTCTGAAAGTGAATTTTCTACCTCAACTACCTCGCCCTTTCTGTTCCCGGAATCTATCCTTACTGTTACATACTGGACCCGGAAGAATTGTCCTTCTACCGGCTCGACCTCTCCAGCCTCAAGGACGGTCCCTCTTTCAGTAAGGTTTACGAATTCCGTCTCTTCCTCGTACTCAGGCTCCACTGCAAGGAC
>DAIPJA010000142.1:0-5301 GCA_036770525.1 Gudongella sp.
AAAGAGTCTACAGAGAATGGCTGAAGATCTTCAATACTTTCCCCTACACCTATTAGCTTGATTGGGAGTGCGAGTTCTGTTTGAAGTGCAATAGCCACTCCACCTTTAGCAGTACCATCGAGCTTTGTGAGGGCAACTCCAGTAATTTGAGCTACCTCCTTAAACACTTTGGCCTGATTAATTGCATTTTGACCAGTTGTCGCATCCAAAACTAAAAGTACTTCTTTGGTTGCCTCAGGATATTCCCTCTCAATTATCCTGAAAATCTTTCCAAGCTCGTTCATTAAGTTTGATTTATTATGAAGCCTGCCTGCTGTATCACAAATCAGTATATCAGACTTTCGAGCTTTAGCTGCTTGTATACCATCAAAAATAACTGCTGCAGGATCTGAACCCTCTGTATGGGCAACTATTTCAACGCCAGCTCTTTTACTCCATTCCTCTAACTGTTCGATGGCAGCTGCTCTGAATGTGTCACCAGCTGCTATGAGAACCTTCTTGCCGCTCTGCTTGAACCCGTAAGCCAGTTTCCCAATAGTCGTTGTTTTGCCGACTCCATTTACTCCTACCACCAGTAAAACAGACGGATGAGGCTCGAGTTGAAGTTCATTCTCTCGTACAGATTCAACCATCAATTTTTTGATCTCATCCTTTAGTAAGTCCCTAACCTGCTGACTTTCTGTTGCCTTTTCCTCTCTTACTCTTACTTTAAGTCTTTCTATTATTTTAACCGATGGACCTGCTCCTGCATCCGTAGATACCAAAATATCCTCAAGGTCCTCAAAAAGCTCATCCTCAATACCCTTGTAGCCTGTGAAAATGTCTTCGAGTTTATTGCTCATTTCTTTTCTTGTCTTTGAAAGACCTAACTTCAGCTTGTCCAGAAATCCTTGATTCTGAACTTTATCTTCAGTTATATTCTCCTTATCCTTTTTAAACCAATTAAACATCGCAACCTCCTATCCAGCCTCGCTGTAATCTTTAAGTCTAAGTGAAATAAGTCTGCTTACTCCTTCTTCCTCCATAGTTACTCCATAAAGTATATCCGCTATCTCCATTGTTGTTTTTCTGTGGGTTATCAAGACAAATTGGGTATCATCATCAAAGGTTTTAAGATAGTTTGTGTACCTGCTTATATTTGCCTCATCCAGAGCAGCATCTATTTCATCAAGGATGCAGAAAGGCGATGGCTTGGTCTTAAGGATCGCGAACAATAAGGCAACAGCTGTAAGTGATTTTTCACCACCAGACAAAAGCATTAAACTTTGAAGCTTTTTACCGGGAGGTTGTGCCATAATCTCAATTCCTGAGGTAAGGATGTCTTCTCCCTCCTCCAGCTCCAATCTCGCCTTTCCACCATTGAACAAAATGGAGAAGGTTTGCTGAAATTTTTCATTTATCTCGTCAAAGGATTTCTTAAATTGGAGCCTCATTTTCTTTTCCATATCTCTGATAACCAATTGAATATCCTCACGTGCTGAATTCAAGTCATCCAATTGTGTCGTTAGGAACTGGAATCTTTCGACAGAATTCCTGTAGTCTTCTATCGCTCCAATATTCACATTCCCAAGTTCCTTTATCCTTGATCTGAGGTCCTTAATGGAATTTTGTTCCTCCCGCACATTTTCAACCGAAATATTGAAGGCTAAGACTGCATCAATATCCAAATCGTAGTCTGTTTGCATTCTTTCAGTCATTGACTCAATTTGGACGTCAAATCTTGATCTGTCCATATCAAGCTTGTCAATTTCCCTATCCACCTTTGCAAGTCTCTGAGCAAGTATCCTGTTCCTTTCCTGAAGTTCATAAAAAGAATCCATTAACTTATCTTTAGATTGAAGTAGTTGCTTTAGCTCTCCAGCTTCCTTGATTTCCTCTTCCTGACTGTTGGATATAATAAGCCTCAGGTTTTCTATCTCGTTTCGGTTCTCTATGATCTGGTTTTCTATGGCACGCAGTTCATTTTTCTTGCTTTCCAGTGAAATCCTCGTATCTTTTTCGTTTATATCAAATTGACTGATTTGTAAATCTAAAGTAGAGGACTTATTACCAAGAATGTTGATATTAAGTCTCATATCAGTGATTTCATTATTTAATTTTTCCAAATCGCTACGAAGTGCAATCAGATTTTCTTCATTGGCTTTCGAGATATTTATCTTATTCTCGAGGGACAGAGAAGTCTCTGATAGTTCTGTATTTAATCTGTCCGAACTATCTTTTAGATGACTCAACTCATCCTCTAGTTCCTTAATCTCAGTTTCTTTCTTATTCAATTCAGCATTGAGACGTTCAATATCAAGGTCAGTCAAATTGAAACGTCTCTCACAGTCCAGTATTTCGCTATACTGATTCTTATTCTTCTCTTGAATTTCGTTTATTTTGTTGTTAAGGTGTTTTATACCTCTATTCTCGGATTCAAGGGTTTTCCTTAAAGATGACAATTCAAGAATCAAATTAGCAGTTTCGATCTTGATGGCCTCTATTGCTTGTTTTCTGCTAAGAATCGACGTAGCTCTTGAATTGGTGCTCCCTCCTGTCAGACTCCCGCCTGGATTTATTACATCCCCATCTAAAGTTACTATCTTGTTCTTATAAGAGAATCTCTTGGAGTATTCAATTGCGCTATCAATACAGTCGAATATCAAGGTCCTGCCTAGGAGTTGAATGAATATTTCATTTAATTGACTGTCGCAATTGATTAAGCTGCTTGCGACACCTATATATCCATTAGATGATAAGATGTTGTTGTCAACAACTAACCTGCTTCCCTTTATAGAGCTTACAGGCATGAATGTTGCTCTCCCCTTATTAGAATTCTTCAAGTAGCTAATAAATCTTTTAGCAGTATCTTCATTACTTACCACGATGTTTTGTAAATTGCTCCCTAATGCGATCTCAATTGCTTTCAGATATCGCTCCTCAACATTAAACAAATCTGCTACCAATCCCAAATAGCCATTAGCAAATTCTTTATCTTCATTTGCCTTAATTGCTATAGCCTTAACACTTCCGTAATAACCCTCGAAATCTTTTTCCATAGCCTCATATAGCTTTAAGGTAGCAGTAAGGTTGTTTAGAGTCTTATCCTTATCGAGAATATTCTCCTCTAAAACACTTGCTGACTTACTCTGTGCGGTAAGCTCTTTCTCTTCCCTGGCAAGTAGGTCCAACCCGTACCTCAATTTTTGTCTGGACCCCTCAAGCTCACGTCCAAGTCTAATTTTCGATTCGACTTTATCATTGATATCGCTTTGGATAATACCAATCTCTTCCTGGAGCTGAGTCATCCTCCTTTTGATATTCTCAGTAAATGATATTGTAGTTCCAGACTCGCTTTTAAGTGAAAATATTCGTGACTGGTGATCCATTATTTCATTGCGTAAAGCAAAGGATACAGAATCCAGCCTCTCAATTTCCTTAGTTAACTCAGATTTTTTGCTCTCAGATTCATTCCATGCATCCTTAAGTTGATTCATCTGCTTCTGTAGGTTTAATAGCTCTATTCTCGATGTTTCGAGGTAACTTCCACCATCTAAAAAAGATGTTTCCAGATCATAGATTTCGCGATTATACCTGTCAATTTCCTTTTGTAGATATGTTTCCTTCTCCTGAAGCAGCTTGATGTTGTTCTTAATGCTTTCATTTCGCTGAAAGCTCTCAAGTTTCAGTGCCCTTCTATCCTCTATTGCTTTTTCTGCATTATCAAGATTCTCCTTTATGTTACCAAACGAAGCTGCAATGGATTCTATTTCGTTTTCCAGGAGATTCTTTTCTTCAATAAGCTCAGATTCCTTTATATCCAGTTTTTCAAATGAAGACCTTATTCTTTTTATCTCCCTTGAAGTCATGGCAACGTCAAGATCTCGGAGTTGGCTGAATAATCGTTGAAATTCACTTGCTTTCTCGGCTTCCTCTTTAAGCTGCTCTTTTTGATTTTTTATCTCGTGGAGAAGATCTCCAATTCTGGTAAGATTGACTTCTGTTTTCTCCAATTTTCTCAGCGCTTCCTGTTTCCTGGTTTTGAACTTGATTATACCAGCAGCTTCCTCAAAGATATTTCTTCTATCTTCTGGCTTATTGGACAATATTTCGTCAATCTTCCCCTGGCCAATGATAGAATAGCCTTCCTTGCCTACGCCTGTATCCATAAAAAGCTCCCGGACATCCTTAAGGCGACAGGCATTTTTGTTTATATAGTACTCACTCTCTCCGGACCTGAACATCCTTCGTGTAACCGCAACTTCCCCATACTCTACTGGGATCTTCCCGGAGCTATTATCGAAGGTAATAGTTACCTCAGAGAATCCAAGTGCTCTTCGTTTCTCAGTCCCTGAAAAAATAACATCCTCCATTTTGATACCTCTTAAGCTCTTGACGCTTTGCTCTCCAAGAACCCATCTAATAGCATCAGCAATATTGCTCTTCCCGCTTCCATTTGGGCCTACGATCGCGGTCACCTTGCTGTTAAACTCGACTTCAGTTTTTTCTGCAAAGGATTTAAATCCCTGGATATCAACTTTCTTCAGATACAAATCCAACACCTCATTCCTCTTTGGAGGATATAGTTCAAACAATAAGGTCTCCTAGTGGAAACCTTATCCTATGTTGCCGGCTGCTTTAATCTTTAATGCTTTCAAATCTATCTCTTTGATAAATCCATCAGTTTCCAATCTTATTATATTATCAGGTAAATCTTCCTCCATAATTTTTAATCTGGTTGTATTTAAAAGCTTAGCAATAGAATCCTTATTAGCGCCTTTTTGACCGGATACTATAGAGCTATACCCTATTGGACAAAATATTGTCCAATTCTTACCTGAAGGAAGCTTCCCTGTATCAACCGTTTTAGTCAGTAGCTTATATAAAACTCTGGATTCAACCAGTTGTCGGATCGAGGGGTGGAAAGGTCCCCCGATTACATCCTTTCCGGCCTGGATATTGTCAGTAGGCTGCAGACCAATCCTTATAACTTTAGTATCCGATGCTTCAGCAAGTATAAGGATATCGCATGCAGTTTCTACAGCCTCCTCTAAGCTTTGAGGGTTATATAAACCTTCTAAATACATTTTTTCAAGACTGGTCCCTTTTATTACTAGAGTTGGGTAAATCCTTATAAAGTCGGGCTTAAGGGCTATTATCTTCTTAGCACTCTCAAGACTTTTTTTATAGGAATCTCCAGGTAATCCAGTCATCAGCTGTAATCCCAGGTTAAATCCCATATCTTTGATCATCCTTGATGATATAAAGACATCTTCATTGGAATGACCTCTTTCGCTCAGTTTCAGGACAACAGGGTCCATG
>DAIPJA010000143.1:0-5245 GCA_036770525.1 Gudongella sp.
GATGATGAGATCCTTGGAGTTGTTTCAATCGATCTGGATCATCTACCTCAATTCAAGGAGAGATTATTTTGAAAACAGGGGAAAGGCAAAGACAATTCCCGACTACCATAAGTACAACATCCTTTGTGAAGCTTTATATACTTCATCTTTTGAATTCAAAAAGCTATTATGGAAATCGGCTTAAAGATGAGATCAGCAGAAGACTTAATGGAAAATGGAGCCCCAGTCCAGGAATGATTTATCCTCTTCTAAATCAGCTTGAAAGCGAGGGCTATATAATCGGACACTGGGATGAACCCACTAAACGTACAATAAGGATCTATAACATAACTGATAAAGGAAGGGAACACTACAATGTCATCAAGCAGTTAAATAGATCTTCCTTTGACGATTCACTGTTTATTATTAGAAATGTATTAAAAGATATCTATAACATCAAAATTTGAATAGGAGGAAGTTAAATGGAGTTTAATCTATCCAAGAAGGGTCTTTCAATCGAGCCATCAGTTACCCTGGAGATAACTGCAAAGGCGGCAGCTATGAGAGCAGCAGGTGAAAAGGTAATTAGCTTCAGTGTTGGGGAGCCTGATTTCAATACTCCTGAAAATATTCAGGATGCTGGGATTGAGGCAATTAGAAAAGGTATTACAAAATATACACCTGCTTCCGGAACACCTGATTTAAAAGCGGCTATATGTAAAAAGCTTAAGGAAGACAACGGACTTGAATATAAGCCGTCTGAGATCGTTGTTTCAAACGGAGGAAAGCATTCACTTTACAATGCCCTAATGGCAATACTTAATCCTGGAGATGAGGTTATTTTCAGTGCACCTTATTGGGTAAGCTATCCTGAGTTGGTTATGATTGCAGGTGGTGAACCCGTAATTATTCCTACTTTTGAGGAAAAGGAGTTTAAATTCAGTTCAGCAGATCTTGATAAATACAAGACTGATAAGACCAAAGCATTGATCATAAACAGCCCAAGCAATCCAACGGGTTCAGTTTACAACAGGGGAGAGCTTCAGGATATAGCGGACTGGGCCGTTAAAAACAATATATTTGTTATCTCCGATGAGCTATATGAAAAATTGGTCTATGATGATGAGGAACATATAAGTATTGCTTCCCTGAATTATGATATCAAGAGACTTACTATAGTTGTAAATGGTATGTCGAAGGCTTATGCAATGACTGGCTGGAGGATTGGTTATACGGCATGTCATGAGAAAATAACTAAGATCATGGCTAATATCCAGAGCCATACTACTTCAAATCCAAGCTCAATTTCACAATATGCCAGTGTTGAGGGTCTCTTGGGAGACCAGACCAGCATATTCCAAATGAGAGATGAATTTGATCGCAGAAGAAAAAGAATGGTCGAGCTTATTAATGATATCAAGGACCTTAGTTGCCTAAATCCAAAGGGTGCTTTTTATGTTATGTTAAATTCTTCACAATATTATGGCAGAGAAGTAGAGGGCATGAAAATAGAAAACTCAGTTGACTTTACAAATCTTCTCTTGGATAAGTGCAAGATTGCAGTAGTACCTGGAATTGCTTTTGGAGATGACAATTATGTAAGATTATCATATGCAACTTCCATGGAAAATATTGAAAAAGGTCTCGAAAGAGTCAAAAATTTGTTAGGGGCTAAATAATAACGCCATGCAATAAAATATTCAGGCGATGGTTGACATAATATATTTATGTAAACCATCGCCTTGATTTATATTAGGGCTTGAGCAATGGTTAACCAAAAAAATAATAATTTTTAGCTTTATGGTATTAATTTTCATCTAAATAGTCTCTTATGGGAAATCAAAGATTTGGTTATGAAAAACGAGGCCTCAGAATCGATTTTAAGGCATCTAAAATGTAAAAGGCATACAACGGCATGTCTTACTGCAAACAAAAGTTCAAGGAGCGGTGTAAGGTCATACAAGCATGAGTCTGAGCCAAGACATTCTTAAAAAGAAAGTTTATTCAATAAATGAAATTAAGATCAAAAAAGGTATGTATTTTGAAAAAAGTCGACAAAATTTGATATGAGAAATGTTTAGTTGCTGAACGATATGATCATTATTTAAGAAACCAAAATTACTGACTCTAAGATTATTGGATATATAGTTGAGTGGTAATACTTAAATCAATAATAGTAACAGCAAAATATTGATTCATCACTAAGCAATAGAATAAATGTTGCATTTTCAATGGTTATATGTTATTATATTATTAGTCACAAAATAGTTATTTTGTGACTAATATACTAAAAAAAGAGGTAATTTCTATGAAAATGCCACAAATCCTTGAGGACTATCTCGATTACATGGAAACTATAAAAGGAACCTCCTCTAATACAGTCAAGGAATACTATTTTGACTTGAGGACATTCCTCAGATTTTTGAAGCTGCGTTTTAAACTCGTCGACAGCTCAGTTGAATTTGATGAGATCAAAATCGATGACATTGATATCGAGCTTCTAAAAAAGGTATCGATCCAGGATCTCCACGCTTATATTTCCTATACTGATAAGAAGCGCTCCAATTCAAGCTCAACAAGAGCTCGTAAAGTCGCATCTGTAAGGTCTTTCTTTAAATATCTTGCAAATCGAGTCAATCTCCTTGAAAAGAATCCTGCTGATCAACTGGAATTTCCCAAAACTGACGATCGGTATCCAGTATATTTAACTCTCGAACAAGCTGAAACGTTGTTAAATACTGTACTTTCAGTAGAAAATGACATGTTCAGGGCAAGGGATTATGCGATCATAATGTTGTTTTTGAACTGTGGACTACGTCTATCTGAGCTTTCAAGCATAAATATCGATAAAATAAACGGTGGTGACAACCTTACTGTAATAGGAAAAGGAAATAAGGAAAGAACTATTTTCCTTAACGAAGCGTGTGTTGAGGCAATATCAGACTATATAGGCTTACGTCCTCTCTCTCCCGGTGAGAAGGCATTGTTCCTAAGCAAGAGGAAGCAACGCTTGAGCAATCGTGCGATCCAGCACATGATAGACAAATACCTAGAGAAGTCTGGTCTTGATCCCTCCATATACTCAACTCATAAGCTGAGGCATACTGCAGCTACACTTATGTATAAATACGGAAATGTAGATATCAGAGCACTTCAGGAGATACTTGGCCATGAGTCAGTTTCAACGACTCAAATATACACCCACCTGGATGATGAAAGACTTAGAGATGCTATAAAATCGAATCCTTTGGCTAACAGAAAGAAAAAAAGCAACGAGGTTTAGTCGTTGCTTGCAATCATAGGTATCAAAAGCCTTTCACCTTCATATATCATGCTGGTATCAAGGTCATTGTGCTCCTTTATTTCATATATTAGTCTTCTTATGTCATAGTCTTCTGGTGCATACTTAAGAGCAATATCCCATAGGCTGTCACCTGCCGCTACTAAATGCTCCTCGTATTTGGTCTCAAGCTCAGATCCATAAGCTCCTGACATATTCATGAAAGTGAACAATATCAGTGAAGCAATGGCGATTATAAGGGTTATGAATGTGAAGAATCGTGTTTGGTTTACTATTACATACCTTTTGTCTCTCATTATTAACACCTCACGTTTAGAGTACATGTGTTCGATTAACTTAATAATACACGAACACTTGTTCTGTGTCAATAGTTTTTCTAAAAATAATCGAACTCATGTTTGATTATTTTTAGAAGCTATGATATAATCATCAAAACAGGTGTTCTATCCAAGTAAGTGAGGTGGATTCTATGTACGAAGATCTAACCAAGAAACAGAGTGACATATTACTATACATCAAGCGCGAAGCTGCCACTAAGGGCTACCCTCCAACGGTAAGGGAGATATGTGACGCTGTTAGACTGCGCTCTCCTTCCTCTGTTCATGCACACCTTAATACCCTGGAAACCAAAGGTTATATCAAGCGGGACCCAACTAAACC
Source organism: Gudongella sp. (assembly GCA_036770525.1). Lineage (GTDB taxonomy): Bacteria > Bacillota > Clostridia > Tissierellales > Tissierellaceae > Gudongella. Next base: position 3,941 of record DAIPJA010000143.1, read on the forward strand.
ACGAGCTATTGAGATCGTTGGTATCGATTCAGACATGAACTTCAGAAAGAGACAAACCATAGATGTCCCAATAGTTGGACGAGTAACTGCAGGTATGCCTATTCTTGCTGTTGAAAACGTTGAGGATACCTTCCCTCTTCCTATTGAGGATGTTGAGGGACAAGACGTATTTATGCTTAAGGTACAGGGAGAAAGTATGATCGACGCAGGAATAATGGATGGAGATCTTGTCCTTGTCAAGGAGCAAAAGACCGCTCAAAATGGAGATATAGTTGTTGCTCTTTTGGGAGAGGAAGCTACAGTTAAGAGGTTTTATAGGGAAACTGACAGAATACGTCTCCAACCCGAGAATCAATTTATGGAGCCTATTTATTCCACTGATGTAGTTATTCTGGGTAAGGTAAAGGGTCTGTTTAGAAAGTATTGATATTTGTAGGTGTAAAAAAAGGTCTGGAAGAGCTTGTACTCCTTCAGACCTTTCGTTTTCTTAATAATTATTGTGAACAAAATTAATCTTGGTTCAAAGATATTAATCCTTTAGTATAAAGATTGTTAAGAGATCTTAATATACCAAGTTTACAATGATCATAAGTCAATCCACCCTGAAAATAAGCATAATAAGGCTCTCTCATAGGTCCGTCCGCACTTAACTCAATAGACGAACCCTCTATGAATCCCCCAGCTGCCATAATTATCCTGTCAGCATACCCTGGCATATCCCAAACCTCTGGCACAACATAGGAGTCCACTGTCGATGCAGACTGTATTCCCTTACAGAATTCACTGACCCTCTCCTCTGTTTTTAGTTCAATTCCCTGTATAATATCACTTCTTTTGTCATCAAGCTCTGGAACGATCTTAAAGCCAAGACTTTTATAAACTGCACCCATTAGCAATGCACCCTTAACGGCCTCCATTGTTATGTGTGGTGCAAGAAATAAACCCTGCATTGTGGTTCTGCTTGTTCCAAAGGTAAGACCACAGTCCTTGCCGAGACCAGGAGCAGTAAGCCTATTGGCAACAAGATCTACAATATCCTCTCTTCCTACCACATAACCCCCTGAAAGAGCTAACCCACCTCCAGGGTTTTTAATAAGCGAGCCTGCAATTATGTCTGCGCCTATCTCAATTGGCTCCCTTTCCTCTAAAAACTCTCCATAACAATTATCAACCATCACAATTTTTTCGGGGAATCTATTTTTCACAGCAAGAATTGCTTCTTCAAGCTCGGATATAGTCAAAGCCCTTCTATCACTGTAACCAGTAGACCTTTGAAATGCAATTATCTTTGTAGAATCCTCTACA
>DAIPJA010000144.1:0-5226 GCA_036770525.1 Gudongella sp.
GCCATCGCCAATCGAAGCATAAAGGTCCTCTATGGAGCTTATACTTACCTTCCCAGCAACATTTTTAAGCCATTCATCAACAAGAATGTCAGATGGTCTATATCCTAACCGTTTGATTTCCTTCTCAAGTGCATCCTTGCCCTTGGCAATATTAAGATCCCGTTCCTTCAGCTTGAACCATTGTTTGATTTTTGTCTTTGCCTGATTGCTCTTTACAAGCTTTAGCCAGTCTCTGCTGGGCCCGCTGCTGTTTGCACTTGTTATTACCTCAACTATATTTCCGTTCTTTAGCTTATAATTAAGCGGAACTATTCTGTTGTCTACCTTAGCTCCCACACATTTGTTCCCTACATCGGTATGAACTCTATATGCAAAATCTATAGGTGTTGAACCATCAGGCAGATTTATGACATCTCCCTTTGGAGTAAACACAAATACCTCGTCAGTAAAGAAATCAATTTTGAGGGTTTCCATAAATTCCTTTGGATCATTAAGGTCCGTCTGCCACTCAAGAAGCTGTCTTAGCCAGGTCAGCTTATCATCAAAATTGTTTCCTTTAGCGTAGCCCTCTTTGTATTTCCAGTGAGCAGCAATACCGTATTCCGCAGTTCTATGCATTTCGTAGGTCCTGATCTGGACCTCGAAAATCTCACCCTTGTTACCTATTACAGTTGTATGCAAGGATTGATACATATTAGGCTTTGGCATTGCAACGTAATCCTTGAATCGTCCAGGCAATGGCTTCCATAGAGTGTGCACGATTCCAAGGGCCCCATAACAGTCCTTAATGTTGTCAACAAGTATCCTGACTGCGGTTAAATCATATATCTGTTCAAAGGTCTTTCCCTGGTACATCATCTTTTTGTAGATACTATAAAAATTCTTAGGTCTTCCACTTATTTCAGATTTGATGCTCATCTCACCGAGCTTCTCATACAGCTCATCGATGATCTTTTTTATAAAAGCCTCTCTTTCAAGTCTTTTCTTAGAAACCTTCTCAACCAAGCTATAATAGTTCTCAGGATCAAGATATCTTAATGACAGATCCTCCAACTCCCACTTGATCTTAGAAATACCAAGTCTGTGCGCGATCGGTGCATATATCTCAAGAGTCTCAATAGCTTTTTCTTTCTTTTTTTCATCAGTCATATACTCCAATGTCCTCATATTGTGAAGCCTGTCTGCAAGCTTAACTATAATCACTCGAATGTCCTTGGCCATTGCGATTACCATTTTTCTGAGATTCTCAGCCTGATTCTCCTGCTTAGTTTTGTACTGAAGCTTCTTCAATTTTGTTACTCCATCCACAAGGTCAGCAATCTCTTCTCCGAATTCTTCCCTTACCTTGTCATAAGAGATATTGGTATCCTCGATTACGTCATGAAGTAACCCTGCAATTATTGTAGCTGTATCCATATTTAAGTCAGCAAGAAGAAGAGCTACCTGGAAAGGATGGACGAAATATTTTTCGCCCGAGTTTCTTACCTGGCTCTCATGTGCAGCCTCTGCAAAGTTATATGCTTTGATGATTAGCTGCATATCAGCATTTGGATTATACTGTTCAATCCTAAGGAGTAAGTTCTCCAACATAATAACACCTTCTCGCTATTCCTTAAATCTATAACTGTCAATTATAAATTGTATGCTTTTCCTTCCCATATAGTCGTTTACAGAAGGATAATATACTATATCCATACAGATTGAATTTCTCTGTCCAGCCAAAGCATTTTCAACTTCTTGTTGGCCAAATGAATCTCTCGCCCCGGACACCCACATCTTTGGATCACTAAAGACCATCCCTTCCAGTTTTTCTGTATAGTCCTTGCCAATTATTAGCTTGAGTACATTTGAGTTCTTACCAAGAATAGCTGCTTTATGGATCTTAAGACCCTTAAACCCAAACAAGGGCTTAGGATTTCCTTTTCCAAATGGCTCCAGTTTTTCAATTTCACTTAAAAGATTCCAGTCAAATGCTCCCGGATCCATCGGCATTTCAATGTATAGCTTTGGTGTTAAGTCATCTTCTGTCAATCTGCTGTTTCTATTAAGCATTTCTCCTAGCTGCTCCAAGTTTGCATCCTTTAAGCTAAGCCCAGCAGCCATTGGATGTCCACCAAACCTTTCAAGAAGATGACTTACTTTATTGAGTTCATTAAATATATGGTATCCCTCAATTGACCTAGCAGAACCTTTTATTCCTTCTTTACCCCGGGTCAGAACTATCGTAGGTCTATTATACTTCTCTTTTACCCTGCCTGCAACAATGCCTGCGACGCTTTCATGTATATGAGGATCAAAAGCAACTATTACACTCTGATTACCCAACTGAGTCTCAATAAGATTTTCTACCCGCTCTACACCATCCCTGGTAAGAAACTGTCTTTCCTCGTTGAGCTCCCTCAGTTTAATAGCTATAGCCATAGCTTCATCACTTCTCGAGCTAAGACGGAGTTCAAGACCCAAAATCGCACTATCAAGCCTTCCGGAAGCATTCAAGCTAGGTCCAATTATAAAACCGACATGGTAAACTCCTATCTTTTTACCAGCTAGCCCGCTGGCCGAAATAAGCGCATTCAGTCCAATATTTTGGGAATTATTCAATCTTTCAAGACCTCTTGCTGCGATTATTCTGTTCTCGCCAATCAGATCAACAACATCACATATAGTTGCCAGTGCAGCTATTTCCAATGAATCATCGTCAAGAGCATTTATTCCAAATCTCTCAAGTAAATGGATGGAAAGCTTTAATGCTATACCTGCACCACAAAGCAACTTTTCCGGATAAAGGCAATCCTTCTGTTTGGGATTGACGATCGCATCAGCTGGAGGAATATCCTCTGGAATATCATGGTGGTCGGTAATTATTACACGCATACCCATTTCCTTAGCAAGTTTCGTCTGACTGAAAGCTGAGATGCCATTATCAACAGTAACTATTGTGTCGATGCCCTGTGCCTTTGCCTCGAGAACCAGAAACTGGTTGATTCCGTAACCATCCTGGATCCTGTCAGGTATAACATAATCTACATCAGCACCAGCTCTATGCAAAGCCTTATAAAGTATATATACTGAGGATATCCCATCAACGTCGTAATCCCCAATGATCCTGATTCGTTTTTCATGTTCAATACAATCCTGCAAAATATCTCCGGATATTATTATATCCTTCATTAATTCAGGCTTATGCATTCTATCAAGCCTTGGATCAAGGAATTTATCGATATCATTTTTTTCAATAATTCCTCGATTTGCAAGAAGTATGGCTAGTTCCCTGGAAATATTATTTTCACTGGCAATTCTATTAACGTCTGTATGAAGCCCCTTGATGAACCATTTACTCATTTTCTCACTCCATATAAAGAAAGAATTTAGATAATTTTATCTAAATTCTATCATCATATCCTATCAATTACCAGAAAAATCATTGTTTTGACTGTTGCCTTCATGGAGCTTCTCTCCCCTTGAATACAACAGCTTGAGTTGATCTTCTTTTGTTTTTACGAGAGCTTCCAATTGGTTTTTCTCGCTTGTAAGTACATTTATCTGCCTGTTAAGATCCTTCACATCTCTCTTATGTCTCATTTCTCTAGCCATTCCGAATAGTACAGCAATCGCTGAGCCAAGCAGCACACTAATAAATATTACTATCGCCTGAGACAGCTGTACTTTTGCAAATAGAAAGTCGATTTCCACAACATCCCCATTGCTAAGTGCAAAAATACCGATTATTATTGCCAGAATCAATACAAAAATCAAATTTTTTTGCATAATATCCCTCCATAGAACCTATATGCCTATTTCTACCCATTAACCGGTAGTTTTCAACCTCTTGAGTGAATATAGTATTGGTGTAGCTATAAAAAGAGATGAATACGTTCCTGAAACCATACCTATAATCAATGGAAGTGCCAAAACCTTTACATCCTCAACTCCCACTATATAAAGAGTTATAACTGCCATTAAAGTAGTCAGGGTTGTGAATAGAGTTCTTCTTAGTGATAGCTTAATACTGTTATTTATTACCTCTCCAAACCCTAACTTGGGGTAGATCTTTGATTCTTCCCGTATCCTGTCGAATATAACAATTGTATCATTTATCGAATAACCAACTATTGTCAGGATTGCCGCAATAAACGAGCTGTTTACAGGAAGTCTCAATATAGAGTATACCGCAAAAGTAACCAATACATCATGTACCAGAGCAATAACTGCGGCAACTCCAAACTTAAATTGAAATCTGAAGGATATATAAGCAAGCATTAATACAGAGGCTATAATAACTGAAAATATGGCTCTATCTCTGATTTCCTTCCCCATGAAAGGACCGAATTTTTGTGTTTGAAAGTTACTTTCATCCATTCCAAATACTTCGACAAATTGGTTTACGATCTCTGTCGTATCCTTATTGCTTAAATCCTTTGAACTCCTTATTATCAACTCTGATTTTTCTGACCCCGAGTGTATTATGCTGGCATTTTCATCATAAACGCTTATGATCTCTCTGGCTTGTTCCACTGAGACGAATTTCCCTACCTCCAGCTGTAGCATTGTTCCGCCTGTAAAATCTATTCCATAGTTCAAACCGTATATTGCAAACATTATTAGTCCGACTGCTATAACTGCTAGAGAGATTGCATAGAATAATTTATAGTTTTTGATCACATTCATAATAGCAACCCCCTATACACCGTAAAGTTTTAAATTCTTGCCGCCAGTGATCACTGCCATTAGCCTAAGGACATATTTAGTGAAGAACACCGCTGTTATCATAGATGCAACTATTCCAATGGTTAAAGTAACCCCAAAGCCTTTGATTGGACCTGTCCCATAAAAATATAAAACAGCTCCTGCTATCAATGTTGTTATATTTGAATCAAGGATCGATCTTAGAGCTCTTTTAAATCCGGCATCAATTGAGACTCTTACAGTTTTTCCCACAAGTATCTCTTCTCTGATCCTTTCAAATATAAGTATATTAGCGTCTACAGCCATACCTATCGATAGAACCAGACCTGCTATACCTGGAAGAGTTAGCTTTGCTCCAATCAATATCATAGCCCCTACCACTAAAAGCACGTAAATAGTCAGTGCCAGTGATGCAACAAAGCCCGGAACACGATATATCAGCAGCATAAAGGCGAAAATTATTGCTATAGCAATCCCGCCAGCGAGTATACTCTTTTCAAATGCCTCTAATCCAAGTGTAGGACCAATTACTGAAGTTTG
>DAIPJA010000145.1:0-5183 GCA_036770525.1 Gudongella sp.
CAGATGATAGAGGTTGCAGCAAATGACCTTACTCAGGCGATCTATAGATATGAGGATGCGGTTGCTCTTTCAGAGGCGGCTAAGGAGATGGACAAAAAGCTTAATATCCACATAAAGCTTGATACGGGGATGAGCAGGATAGGGTTCCTGCCCTCGGAGGATTCTCTTGATAACATCCTCAAGATCAGTCAGCTTCCAAATCTCGAGATCGAAGGGATATTCACCCATTTTGCCAAGTCCGACGAAGCCGACAAGAGCTTCACAAGATTGCAGTTCGACAGATTTATGAGGATGGTTGAAGCATTGGAGAATAAAGGGCTTGTAATACCCCTGAAGCATATATCCAATTCGTCAGCGATAATTGACTTGCCTGAATACAACCTTGATATAGTAAGACCGGGAATAATCCTTTACGGATACTATCCCTCTGATGAAGTCAAAAAGGAAAGGATAGATATAAAGCCTGCGATGACATTGAGGACTGTTATATCCAATATCAAAACACTTCCTGCTGAGACCGGAATCAGCTATAACCACGTTTACACCACTCCGGCTGAAGCGAGGATCGCTACAGTACCAATCGGGTATGCCGACGGCTATCCAAGGACGCTGACAGGTAAAGGACAGGTTTTTGTGGCAGGGAGAAGAGTAACCATTGAACCAAGGATTTGTATGGACCAGATGATGTTTGATGCTACTGGGCTTGGAGATGTCAAGGTTGGTGACGAAGTAATCTACTTTGGGTATGGGAACAAAGATTGGCCTTCAGTCGATGAAGTGGCAAAGACCTTTGGAACCATCAACTATGAGATCATATGCATGATGGGAAGAAGACTTCCGAGAGTTTATATTAAAGATGGCAGAGTAATTAAGACTCTGGACTATCTTCTTGATTAATTAATTAATTCCAATCAGTTGACACGGATTTTCTTGAGGGGATATAATTAAACTGACCCTATATATCTTTGAGAACAGATGAAAGGGGGGGTGGCAGGAATGGATAAAAGAGACTCAGGTCTCCCAATGATTGTAGAAAGCAATAAGGACCTCTTTGACAAGCTGGTAGCACTGTGCAATTGCAGTGAATACCATTGCAGCAAGTACAGGGAGTTTATGAAGGCTTATCTGGATGTGTACCAGCTCAATGTTACCCTCTCAGAAATGGGCTTTGAGCAGGACATGACGGACCTGGCAAGCTATGAGAGTACCTTGGAGTATGAGATCATATGATAGTAAAAAGAGGAGATATATATTACGCAGATCTAAGTCCCGTTATTGGCTCTGAGCAAGGTGGTGTAAGGCCGATCCTGGTAGTTCAGAATGATGTAGGCAACAAGTACAGCCCCACGATAATCGTAGCTGCCATCACTTCTCAGATCAATAAGGCCAGACTGCCAACCCACATAGAGATCACAGGACCGGATTTTGGGCTTCCTAAAGATTCCGTGGTTCTCCTGGAGCAAATAAGAACAATAGACAAGAAAAGACTCAGAGAAAAAATAGGGAAATTTGACGAGGATATGATGAGAAAGGTCGATGAAGCCTTAAGGATAAGCATTGGCCTTGGAAATTATTGAATATCCTCCTACATATGAGCAGGCAGCCACTAGGAGGGCGGAGCCGGCACAAAAAAATGAGCATTTCTGATGCTTATTTTTTTGTGCTGTAGTATAATGTAAGGTGGTTAGTTATGTGGCTTGATCAAATATTGAATAAAGGGGAGTCCTTATGAAATTCAAAAGAACCACAGCAGCTCTTGGGATCGCTTTGGCACTGGCAGCTACAGGAATGGCTTATTCAGAGCCTGGAACTGAGTCTGATCCACTGATTTCACTTAGCTATCTTGAGGAAAAGCTGGACGAGTTGAAGGATTATATAGATTCAAAGGTTGCAAGCAACGGGGAACAGATTCCTGCAAACCCATCAGACAACAGTCTTGTTGTCGTTGAGCTATTTAATGGTCAGATGCTCATTGGAGATGCAGGCAGCGAAATTATACTTAGAAGCGGGTCAGCAACTGCTATCACAAGTCCTTCAGGTGGACTGTCCGATGTTACTGCAGGTACTGACATTACAGAAGGAAAGCCTATACCTGCCAATCACCTGTTGATTATTCCCAGAAGTGACGGCAGAGGGATATTTGTAACCAAAAACAGTACCTTCGTTATGGTGCGAGGAGGCTATACCATAAGGTAGACTGCATAAATTGGAGGATAAGATAATGAGAAATCGTATAACAGTAGTTGGTCTTGGATATATTGGCCTTCCTACAGCTGCGGTGATGGCTGCTGCCGGTATGGAGGTTATCGGATACGACCTTAACCCGAGGGTTGTGGAAGCGTTGAATAAGGGTGAAATAATAATCGAAGAGCCAGGTCTTGGTCAACTGGTCAAGGATATGGTCGGGCAGGGAAGGCTGCGGGGGATATCCAGCCTTGAATCATCAGATGTCTTCATAATTTCTGTACCTACTCCCATAAATGCGGACAAAACTGCCGATATGAGCTATGTAAGATCCGCTGCAAGGGCTGTTGCTCAGGTGGTTGCCAAAGGAAATGCCGTAGTACTTGAATCCACTTCGCCACCGGGAGCCACGGAGGATATCGTTGCTGAAGAGCTTAAAGCCTCCGGACTTAAGATCGGGGAAGGAATTTATGTGGCGCATACTCCTGAACGGGTTCTGCCTGGAAGGATACTTATAGAGCTGGTTGAGAATGACAGGATAATTGGCGGAATAAATGCCGAATCCACTGAGGTGGTGAAGGAGATTTATCAACGTTTTGTTAAGGGCAGCATATACACCACAGATTCCAGAACTGCAGAGATGTGCAAACTTATGGAAAATACCTTTAGAGACGTCAATATTGCTCTCGCTAATGAGCTGGCCATATTATCTGAAAAAATGGGAATAAACGCCTGGGATGTAATAAAGCTGGCCAACAAGCATCCCAGAGTAAACCTTCATATGCCGGGTCCCGGTGTTGGCGGTCACTGCATAGCCGTAGATCCTTGGTTCGTAATTGAAGGTCAACCGGAGGGAAAACTGATCAGACAGGCGAGAGAAAGAAACGACGGAATGCCGCTGCATGTCCTCCAGACGATCAAGGACCTGACAAAGGGAATAGATAAACCGAAGGTTGCAATATTCGGAGTTACCTATAAGCCGGATGTGGACGATACAAGGGAGAGCCCGATCATGAAGCTGATTGATATGCTCGTTCAGGAGAGAAGCCATGAGGTGGCTATCCATGATCCCCACGTAGACGATGAAATTTTTAAGTATGGTGAACTTAAAAAACCGACAGCTCTGGAAGCGGCAGAAGGGGCCGATCTGTTTGTACTTGCTGTAAACCATTCAGAATACCTTAGACTTGATTTTGAAGAAATAGGTAGGGTCATGAGAACAAAACAAGTCTATGATACAAGAAATTTTCTTGGGGAAGCAGGGCTCGAGGCTCTGGGCTTCAAGTTATTACTTTTAGGCAGGGGATAGAATGTATAAAGCTCTTATTATCGCAAATGAATTCCCTCCTATGGGGGGAGCAGGAGTGCAGAGGACTACCAAGTTCGTCAAATACCTAAGGGATTTTGATATCGAGCCTGTGGTTCTAACCAAGGACCATCCTGGAGGACTTACCGATGACACGCTTTTAAGTGATATCCCTTCCGGAGTAAGCATCCATAGACTAAAGGCCTATGACACTGTAAACAGGGAAGGGGTACTAAGGCTCCCGATGAAATTCATCGGAACGAGAATACTATCTCCTGACTCTGAATATTTCTGGTATAAATTCAACAGAAAAAGAGCCGAGAAAATAGTAAGGGAAGAGCAGATAGACTGCATATATACGACCTCGTTTCCATACAGCTCACACCTTTTAGGCCTGCATCTTAAGAGGATGTTTCCTGAAATTCCGTGGATATGCGACTTTAGGGACGAGTGGACCAACAATCCCTACCATCTTGACAGTATATACAAGAAAATCAAGCTGAAGATAGAGAAACGAAAAGAGTTTGAGGTCACCTCGAATTGTGATTTCTTCATAACAAACACTCCGCTGATGCTTAAGGGCTTCGTTAGTGACGATCCTTCCCTTGAAGGGAGATCTGTGTTCATTCCCAACGGATATGACGAGGATGATTTCAGGGATTCTGAAGACCGGAGAGACGGTGGGGAAAGGTTCGTGATAACCTACACCGGCTCACTTTACGGCCGGAGAAACCTTGATGAATTTATGGAAGGGCTCAAGGCTGCAATAGATAAAGGCCATATCAGGATTGACAAGCTGGAAATAAGGATCGTGGGGAATATCTACGAAAAGGTAGTTAACTCATATGCCGAGAAGTATGGTCTTAAGGATTCAATTAGATCCTACGGATATCTCCCCCATAAGGATAGCATCCAGATGCTGTTCAACTCAGACATCATTCTTCTGGTTATAGGAAAAGGGAAGGGATCGAGGAATTTCTATACAGGGAAGATATTCGAGTATATAAGAGCTAACAGACCTATATTGGCAATAGTTCCAAAAGATGGAGTTGCAGCTGATGTGATATACGAAACTAATACCGGGAAGGTAGTTGATCCTGAGGATATAGAAGGTGTTACAGCGGCTCTCTCAGAGCTTTATAGGGAATGGGCTGAAGGAAGGACAAACCATGACCCCAATTGGTCTGAAATAGAGAAATACAGCCGGAAAAAGCAAACTGAAGCACTTTCTGATATATTTAGAAATGTGATCGAAATGGCTGCAGAGAGGAGTAGGAAATGAAAAGAAAATGGAATTGGGTCGACACCCTTGTAATTGTCCTGATTGCAGCAGCGATAATTGTGTTTTTCAACAGGGACAGAGTCGCAGGAGGAGTCGCACCGACAAATAGAAGGAACATAACCTTTACTGTAGAAGCAAAGAAGCTCCCAAGGGATCTGGTCACAGAGCTCAAGACAGGCGACCAGATCTTCTCACAGTATAAACTGCAGAACGCATCAATAACTGAGATAAATGTCAAACCTACCGTTAAGTCATTCATTGCTGACGATGGTACTATTAAGACATACGATGACGAAGAGGAAATGATCCTGGAGGCAACTATCGATGCCGAGGTCCTGTCCAGCGGACCATATCTGGACCTTGGCGGACAGGAAATCAAGGTAGGTCTACAATTCATCCTTAAGACGATTG
>DAIPJA010000146.1:0-5159 GCA_036770525.1 Gudongella sp.
ATCAAGTGGGTTCTTTTGGGTCTTGCTGCAGCACTTACCGGTAGTGCAATATCTTTTGTAGGAGTAATTGGATTTATTGACCTTGTGGCACCCCATATCGTAAGGAAGCTGTTTGGTTCCTCACACAGCATAGTTCTCCCTATGACAGCAATATTTGGTGGATCTTTTATGGTCATATGCGATCTCATTGCTAGGACAATAATAGCACCAATTGAGCTTCCTGTAGGTGCTGTTACAGCGATGGTAGGAGCTCCGTTTTTTACCTACTTATACTTTTCAGGAAGGAAGAGTTCACAATGCTAAAGATTCATAAGCTTTATGCAGGCTACAATGGCTACGATGTAATAAAAAATATTTCAGCAGAAGTAGGCAGCAATCAAAACCTATGTATAATGGGGAGTAACGGCTCCGGAAAGACCACCTTGGTTAAAGCCGTTGCAGGAATAATACCGTCTAGAGGAAATATTTCAATAGACGGCAAGACAGCAGCTTCAATGAAACGAATAGAGCTTGCAGGCAAAGTAGCAGTAATGACACAGATAGCATCAGTGTATTTTTCATATACTGTTTTTGAGACAGTTCTCATGGGAAGATACGCAAGGATGAAGGCATCTCTCCTCAAAAGACATTCATCATATGACAGGGAGTATGCTGAGAGCTGCCTAGAGGTTACGGGATTAAAAGAACTTAGAAACAAGCCGATTATTGAGTTATCAGGCGGACAACTCCAAAGGGTCCACCTCGCAAGGGCTCTTGCTCAGGAACCTCAGATAATAATCCTCGATGAGCCGACAAATCATCTGGATTTGAAACATCAGGTTGAAATAATCGACTTCCTTAGGGAGTGGTCAAGAAAGGAAGGTAATTCTGTAGTCGGAGTTCTTCATGATATCAACCTTGCAGTTAGACTTTCTGATAAAGTACTTTTGCTAAAAGACGGGGTTCAGGTGGGTTACGGGAATACAGACGAAATAATAGACAAAACCATCCTGAAGAACGTGTACGATATGGACGTTGTAGATTATATGGTCAAATCCTATAAAAAGTGGGAGAGACTGGATTGGAGGAGTTCAAATGAAAGGGTTGTATAGAAGTAAATATGAAGCTTATCCATTTTTGAGTGATCATGGAGATGACTTAAGGTGTGATTTTGAAATACTCACAGATGAGACTGCAAGCCTTATTGGCCTTTTAAGAGCAGATATTGAGGATGAATTCCTGAGGGAGGAGCTTCTAAAGATCTGCGAGATAACATATCATATAAACCCGAGCCTAAGGACCTTTTTCTCAGTGACTGAAGAAGAAATGGAATGGCTTAAGGAGGCAGCTCAATGGCTCGCAGAAGAAACGAAAGACAAGTACCAAAGATTTGTTTTAACACAAGGGTCTAAAAGCGCTTGTCAGGCCCATGTAATAAGGACAAAATTCAAAGAGATAGTAAGGATGATCTACAGACATGTCCACAAGGGCAACAGAGTTCCAGATGTACTAATAGATGCATGCAATATACTTTCCAATTATTTCTTTTTCCTCGCATTAAAGTTAAATGAGCTCGAAGAAGTGGCTGAGGTGGAGTATCAGAGTAGGAATTATAAATAGAGCAATCGACCTATAAGGCCTTATACATAGAGGCCTTATAGATTTTTAAATTAATATTTGAAAATTGATTTGACATATAAGCATAGATGAACTAAACTAGATGCATGGTAGCTATATGCATTAAGCATCTAGAAATAAGGGAGGTCAATATAGTGAATAAAAATGAAGCAATATTTTGTACAGACAAAAATCATAAAATGGAAAGATTCCTCGAAGTATGTTTATTGGTCATATTATACAATGATATAGGTTATGGTTATGGGCTTATTGAGTATCTGGAATACTTTGGTTTTAGCAAAGAGGATCTTAATGCAGGCTCAATGTATAGAACTCTCAGAAAAATGGAAAAAGAGAACCTGGTTTCCTCCTCGTGGCAGGAAAGCGAGATGGGACCAAAAAGGCGTATATATGAAATTACGGATACTGGTAGAGAGGAGCTTAAAAACTGGATCCGTATACTGGAATTGAGAAAAACTCGGATAGAGGCATTGATCAATAAGTTCAATGAAATATCTAAATAAAACAGATAACCGAAGGATAGATTATACGAGGAGGATTAGCGATGAGCATATTCGACTTGATGACCATGGAAGCAGAAGGATACGACAATAGGGCGGTCAATGTATTTTTTCAGAATGAAACATTTAAAACAAGAATAATCGTACTTGGAGCTGGAGGGAGAATTCCCGAGTGTCAAATGGAAACATACGTCATGTTCCTTGTTATTGAAGGGGAAGTATTGCTTAAAAAAAAATGAAACATCAGTATTAAAAAAGGACCAGGTTTTTATAAGCGAACCTGCGTGTTTATCAATGGAGAGCTCAAGAGGCGCAAGGCTAATGGGAGTACAAATCAAAAAGAAAGATTAGAAGGGGGCTTCAAATGGCAACTACTATAACTATTTATGGACTTCTGGTTATAGGCTTAATATTTTCTTTCATAAAAAGCAAAGAAAAGACAGAGAAAGCCTTTATTGTGGCAAGAAAAGCATTGTTAAAGTCAGCACCCAGTCTTTTAACTGTTATTGGGGTCGTTGGACTGACTTTAGGAATATTGACTCCTGAGAAGATTTCAAGCTTAGTTGGTTTAGAGGCAGGATTTACTGCTACTATAGTTGCAGCTGTTGTTGGAGCTATAACCTTGATACCATCACTTATAGCATTTCCTTTAGCCGGATCTCTTTTCCGCTCTGGTGCAACAATAACTACTATTTCTGCGTTCATCACTACACTGGTAATGGTAGGGATAGTAACCATTCCTATTGAGATAAAAACTTTAGGCAAGAAGTTTACGATCATGAGAAATGGCTTGGGGTTTATCGCTGCGTTGGTAATAGCAGGAATAATGGGGGTAGTTCTATGATTAAGATATTGGGAAAATTCAAATTACCTCTATTAATAGTATTGGTTTTTATTATTCTCTGGATTTTTGCACCTGATTTGGGGAGACAGTCAACAAAAGTAGTCTGGGATTATTTTAAGGAAATGTTCATAATTATGCCTCCGGTATTCATACTGATGGGCCTGATGGAGGTCTGGGTCCCAAAGGATAAGATCCATAAATGGTTCGGAACTGGTTCGGGAATACGCGGTACTGTCATTTCAATAGCTTTGGGAACACTTCCAACTGGACCGCTGTATATTGCTTTTCCAATGGCAGCTTCTCTAATAAGGAAGGGTGCAAGTGTTAGCAACATGATAATATTTCTCGGCTCATGGGCTGCACTTAAGATCCCTCAGCTTATGGTTGAAATCAAGTTCCTTGGGATTTCCTTTGCTGCCTGGAGATTTGTTTTAACTTTATTAACATTGTTTGCAATGGGAACCGTGATGGAGATGATTTTAAAACTGGACCGCAACAAAGGGTGGCTGCCTCCTGCTGAGGCTGATAATATTATTGCTCAACAAAAAAATATGTAAAATATCAAAAAAACAAAATCTACATAAGACCAACATAATTGGAACACATCTATCTTCTATACTTAAAACATAGAAAGCAGTAAACAAATAAAAAAGGAGAGTGTAGAAGATGAAAAAATCAGTAGTAATGTTGGCAGTGGCCGTAATGATGCTAGGAACGATGGGTGTAGCCTTTGCGGATGCAAGCTGGGGTCCGGCAGCGATCTATGCTGACCTGACTCAAATAACAGAAGAAGAAGCATATGCGCTTAAGGTAGAAAAGGACATGACCTTTGGAGAGTTGGCTCAGGAAGAAGGGGTCTATGATGAATTCAAGGCTGCAGCTCTTGCAGGCAAAGAAGAAATGCTTGATCAGTTGGTAAAAGACGGTAAGATAACCCAGGAGAAGGCTGATGAAGTACTTGCAGCAATGGAAGCTTGCGATGGAGACAGCCAAGGCCTACTGAAGGGAACCGGACTATTCGGGCAAAGAAACGGTAATGGTCGAGGAGCAGGTAATGGACAAGGCAATGGAGCAAGAGTCGGCAACGGTGAAGGCTTTGGCGGTGGAGCTCAAAACAGAGGCAGTAATGGTCTAAGGGTCATGGACGAAAGCTGTATTGAAGATTAACTTTAAGGGAGCCAGGGATGTTATAGTCCCTGGCTCTTGATTTGTAGCCTATTAACTCACATGCTATAATTTTCTTAGGAGATCTATTCCGATAACAGGAAAGCGAAGGTATGAAGCAATGCGCATATAATTTTATCCCTAAATGAGAATATTTCGAGATAGCCCTTGTAATATTGGGCATATTTTCATGCGATTAAGAGGGGGAACGAACAGATGCTTTTAATTAGTGCAAAGAACATTAAAAAATATTACGGTGACAGACTAATAATTGATCTTCCTGAGTTGAGTGTATTCGAAAGTGACAGAATCGGCATAGTAGGGATTAACGGAGCAGGGAAGACTACATTGGTTGGTCTATTGACTGGGAATATATTGCCTGATAGCGGTACAGTTGATATAAGATGCAGCTATAGCTATATTTCTCAACTGGATGATCCTGAAATAAAAACTATATCTCCGGAATTGGCTTCTAAGCTTAATATTCCAGAAGCTTATTCAGAAACAATGAGTGGTGGAGAAAAAACACGATTTAAATTAGCAATAGTAATGCAAAATAATAACCCACTTATTGTTGCGGATGAGCCGACGAGCAACCTGGACATTGAAGGAATTGGTGAGTTGGAAAAGTCTCTTAAGGAATATAAGGGTGGACTAATCATAATATCTCATGACAGAAGACTTCTTGATTCCTGTTGTAACAGTATCATAGAGATAGAAGATGGCAGGATAGAAAGGTATGATGGAAACTACACAAGGTTCATTGAGCAAAGAGAGGAAAGAAAAAGAAGGCAGCTTTTTGAATATCAACAATACAAGAGAGAAAAGGAAAGGCTGCAGTCAGCCATAGTGCAGGTGAGTGAAAAATCAAAATCCATTAGGAACGCTCCAAGACGGATGGGAAATTCTGAGGCCAGGCTCCATAAAATGGGAGGACAGAGTGCTAAGAAAAATCTGGACAACAGAAAAAAGGCTCTTCAGTCCAGGGTAGACCACCTAGAGAAAAAAGAAAAGCCGAAGGATCTTAAACCAGT
>DAIPJA010000147.1:0-5138 GCA_036770525.1 Gudongella sp.
CTTTGAAACGCTCCCAACGTATAGTCTGTCATACTTGCTTCTTATAGGTACGATCCAGCCTTCATCGCCAAGCTCACGGAGATAGACTCCCTTATATATTTCCATGACCTTTCTACAGGCTTCGAGGTTTTCTCCGTTGACAAAATGATTATTCTCAAGACATTTCTGAAGACATATAAAATCTACATTACAAGTATCCCCGAGTTCAAATATGTAATAACCATCAATATAGTTTATGGTAAAAAAGGGCGCAATAACATGACCTTCCAATTTGAATAGATTCCTTACTCTTGATATCTGTGTTCTTATGGCTTTGACTGGATTCTTATAGTCCAAATCCTGCCATAAATCATCTATAATGTTCTCTGGTAACAGTTTCTTTCCTTGAAAAGTTAATAAATACTTGAAAAGTTTTAGAACTCTGTGCTGACTCCCGATCGATGTCAAAACAGATTTTCCGTCGACCCTAACGTCGAATTCTCCAAAGGTATATACTTCAACCATATTAAACACCTCTGCGAGATTTCTTTACCCATTTAAATCGATGCTAAACTTTTCACAAGGTAATACCTATAACAATTGTAATGTCCCCAGCTAGATCAGCCCAGTAGATAGGACACGATCTCCTCAGCAGCCCTGAGCCCGCTGTTGATCGACCTTACCACTAGTGAAGCTCCTGACAGGGCATCCCCACAGACAAAAATTCCCTTCTCCTTCAAATCCGCTACAGAGGATTCTGTTATATTACCTCTTCTGTCGTATTCAATGCCCAGTTCTTCCAGCATTGGCAGGTGTTCCAGGTGAAGGAAGCCCATTGCTATCAATATTAACTCTGCTTTTATGAAGAACTCGCTGCCTTTTATCTCCTCCATGTTCATGGAACCGTCTTCTTTCTTGACCCATTTGACTCTGGAGCACATTGCTCCCTTAAGATTTCCATCCTGGTGTACGAAGTATTTGGTATTTACATTAAAATCTCTTACACAGCCTTCCTCATGGGAGCTTGACACCCTGTTATAACGTGGATAGTTTGGCCATTCTGGATTATGTTTCCCATCCCACTGATATGGCTGCGGCATGATTTCTATTTGAGTGATGTTTATAGCCCCTTGTCTTATTGCAGTACCAATGCAGTCTGATCCTGTGTCGCCCCCGCCGATCACCAGGACGTCTTTCCCTGAGGTATTTATTTTGCTCTCACCCTCAATATGATTGTACTGACCTAGAAACTCAAGGGCCAAATGGACCCCATCAATATCTCTACCAGGGACATTAAGATCTCTTGGCTGACCTGAACCCATTGATATTAAAACAACGTCATGATTATACCTGACCTCATCAAGAGTAATATCCTTACCCACCTCTGTGCTTACAAGAAACTTGACCCCCGCTTCTTCCAAAACCTTTAGCCTTCTGTCCACAACACTTTTAGGCAGCTTATAGTTGGGAATTCCATATCTTAACAGACCACCCGGTTTTTCCTTTTTCTCATATACTGTAACTTGGAAACCCTGTGCTGTCAGCTCGTTTGCAGCAGCCAGTCCCGCAGGCCCTGAGCCTATTATACCAACCGTCTTTCCATTCTTTTCTTTTAATGGAATGTTTACCAAGCCAAGCTGGAATGCCTTTTCAATTGCATAAAGTTCAAGCTGTTTTATGGTAACCGGCTCCATAGTTATGGAAAGAGAGCAGGAGTATTCACAAAGAGCAGGGCATATCCTCCCAGTGATCTCAGGGAAAGGGTTTTTTATCGTAAGCTTTTCGTAAGCAGCTTTATAATCCTTCCTTAGGATACTGTCATTAATTTCAGGTATGTGATTTTGGACAGGGCACCCCAAGGCAAAGCAAAAAGGTATGTCGCATCCCATGCACCTGGCTGCCTGTCTTTTAAGCTCATAATCTTCATTTGGAACGATCATCTCCTCAAAGTCTTGTACTCTCTCATTAACGTCTCTGTAATTTATATCTTTTCTCTTAAAATCGAGATAACCATCCTTAGTTGCCATTCGGACCTCCTGTGTTTATACAGTAAATATCACCTTATTTTTTTAACGCTTTCGAAAAACTCCTTACGTATTCTGCAGCTTCCTTCCTAAGCCTTTCCCCATCTCTAGACAAGTCGTATTTAAGGCCTTCCCGATTGCACTCTGATGGCTTCTGTCCATTTTTATTCCTTGTTTCGCTGCAGGTGGAAAGCTTTTCAATGTATGAAATAAGGTCTTTGTAGCCATGTATGTAGGCTAAATGGTGTATTGTATTGCCATCTCCATCAGCACAGGATGTATCGCTTCCATTATCTATTAAGTATTTTGCAATATCTGTCCAGCCATAGACCGCAGTCTTATGCAGAGGCAGCTCACCTTGCCTGTTATGGATATTTAAATCTGCCCCATTTTTGATCAACAGCTCCACAATATTTGCGTAGCCATAATAGCAAGCCTGATGGAGCGCTGTGTCTCCGAGGTTGTTTTTATTGTTTATGTTCTTTGTCTTACTAATCACTGTCTCAATAAGCTCTATAGGAGCATTTGCCCTGCATAGCTCAATTAACGGCGTATTTGCATCTGTATCTCTCTTGTCTATATCTGCACCAAGCTTAATCAATTCTCTGGCAGAATCCAGTTTATCGTTTCGTATAGCCTTAAGAAGCAGAGTTTCCCCTTTAATATCCAAAGCATCAAGATCAAAACCGGAAGCGGCCAGAATTGCCATCTCCTCAAGTTCCTCTTTCAATACGGCTGTTTCAAGTTTCTCATAAATGGATTCGTTTCTGCTTACATCGATGTAATTCATCTTTGTACCCTCACTTTTTTCCGTTTAAATATGATGTTGGGTTTCATAGTAGGCTTTCCATCGATAACTTTATCGGGAAGTCCGTCTACAACTTCTTCCCAATCGGGGTACATCGCCTTCAATTCATCGATCGGTCCTGCATCAAGTGCTCTCATTGAGCAGGCAGCTACACATGCAGGCTTAAGGCCATCCCTGATCCTGTCAATGCAAAGGTTGCATTTTGTCATCTTAGGTGCATCCTTTGATGGCAGCTTGCTCTTGTCGACCTTTTTATAGAACTGGGGTGAACCCCATTCACAAACGTCGCTGCATCTTTCACATGAGATGCACTGCTTAGTCTCATCTATCATTACTATACCGAATTCATCTTCCTTGATTATCCTGTTCATAGGGCAGGCATCAACACATCCCGGCTCACTGCAATGATTGCACGATACGCTAAGGTTAAGCACATCCACGTTTGGAGGTCTGTCTCCAATCTCTGTGGAGTATACTCTTCTCCAGTTTTCCTTCATATGGAATTTGCTGTACTCTGAAAAATTTATCTCTCCTGTGCTGCCCATAAGTTTCTCATACTCTGAGGGCTCATCGTAGAGATTCGTGTCAAGCCAGGTCAGCTCAGGCGTAAGATGAGCGTCACCCCTCTTGTCCTCATTCCAGACCTTGCAGGCTATAACGCACGCAAGACAATTTGTACATCTGGTCTGATCAAAATAAAAGCCCCATTGCTCCATTATTTCACCTGCTTTCAATTATTTTATAAAGGCTTATTCTTGCTTACCTCGCAAAGCGCACCCCCGGCATTTAATCCCAGTCCACAAAGAAATGGGTCCAGAACGCCTGAATTTCTCTCGGCAGTGATGGTGTTGGTGCATCCCCCAACATCCACCGGCACCAGATGTTTCTCAGATATGCCGTCGCTGTCTGAATCGAACCAGGCTTCGAAAAACTCCTTTTGACTTGGCCTGTAGGTCATCCCCTGACCAATCGATACAACTCCCGGCAAGATCCTGTTTGTTACTTTAGCCTTTATTTTGATACAGCCTGCATCGTTGAAAACATACACTAAATCTCCATTTTCTATACCTCGCACCCCGGCATCGGTCGGATGTATTTCCACCACATGAGGTCTTTGCTCGGATATAAGAGCAGAATTTCCATAGGTCGAAAGTGCCCTATGGGATACATGTGGGGTTATGAACTGGATTGGATACTTAATTCCCTTTAGCCCATCCTTACCTCCGTTTTCAAGCACATCCTCATAGCCCTCCTCCGGTCTTACATACTGGGCACGGCATGCCTTAAGCACTGCGCGTCCTCTCTCATAGTAATAAGGAGAGAAGAAATTGATCCTTCCTGTATCAGTATCAAACTCACCTGGAGCAATATTAGCCAGTTGAATATATGTTTCTTCTTTGGGTACTGGCAGCTGGAAATTCCCCATCTCTTTGACTTCCTCAAAGGAAGGAAGGGTAATCTCAGGGTCTATCTTTTTATATTCGTCAGGAATTTTCGCTTTTTCCCACTTGGCCTTCAAATCATCTTCGGTCATCTGTGTTTCCAAATCCAGATCCAAGCCCAGCCTCTTGGCTATTTGGACATTGATCCATTCATCGGGCATGGCTTCATACATTCCCTCTACTTCTCCAGTTGCTAGATATGTATCTCCGACGGTCTGCTGGATGAATTTATTTCGTTCAAAGTCGGTTATAACAGGGAGAACGACATCAGACCACGTTGCAGTTGTTGACATGAATCTTTCATAGGACACGACATGCTTTAATCTGTCCCAGGCTGCTTTCTTTCTGTTGATATTCTGGTATTGGTTGAATACGTTGCCTCCAGTAGCACCCCGGACATACATGTCGACCTCCAGAGTACCATCCTCCCCAATATCTATCCCGTTCATTATTTTGATGTCGTCCCTTAGCTGCTCAGAGCTTCTACCATCCTTGCCCGTCAATAAAAACTCATTGATTTTAAAGGATGAGAACAGGATGGGTTGATAAATACCCTCCTCGCGAGAGGGTTCCTCCATCTCCACTGAATAGCCATCGTCTGCTCTTATTTCGCCGAAACCTCCACCTCTCTTTATTGTGTTCCCCGTCATGGCACTAAGAGCGATAAGCATCCATGAGAAGTACATGCCGTTGTGTGTCCTTTGGGGACCTGTAAGCCTTGAGCATATGAATGACGGCTTTGTTACTGCATACTGAACAGCGAGATCTTCAATCGTCTTCTCATCTGTGCCAGTAAGCTTTGCAGCCCACTTAAGTACACCTTCATATCCACCGTGCTCCTCCTCCAGGTCGTCGAGATACTCCACAAAGGATTGTCCTTTAGGA
>DAIPJA010000148.1:0-5127 GCA_036770525.1 Gudongella sp.
AAGGCTTGATCCTCAGGATCTCAAATATCTTATGGAAATGGTAAAGGCTGGAGGAGACTTTGATATTAGGGAGCTTCTGAATGATGTCATTTGTATTGCAGCCTCTGGTAAGACAATAAAACCAAAGACCTTTGGACAGAAAAGATATGTGGATGCACTTAGAAGACATGACATTGTATTTGGGATAGGACCTGCGGGTACCGGGAAAACCTATCTCGCTATGGCAATGGCAGTACAGGCATTTAAAAACAGAGAGGTAAGCAGGATCATACTTACAAGACCGGCGGTTGAGGCTGGCGAAAACCTTGGATTTCTCCCAGGGGATCTTCAGGAGAAAGTTGATCCATATCTGCGCCCGATTTATGATGCTCTCTTTGATATACTTGGAGCAGATTCCTATTTAAAACTATTTGAGAAAGGCCTTATCGAGGTAGCACCACTTGCTTACATGAGGGGAAGAACACTTGATTCAGCCTATGTAATACTTGATGAAGCTCAAAATACAACTAACGAGCAGATGAAAATGTTTTTGACGAGGCTTGGTTTTGGCTCAAAGGTTTGCGTTACAGGAGATATAACACAAATCGATCTTGGTAAGGGCAGGCAGTCAGGTTTGAAGACAGTAATGAAGATACTGAAGGACGTAAAAGGAATTGAGTTTATAAATCTCACCAGCGCTGACATAGTAAGACATCCTTTGGTCCAGCGAATAATAAACGCTTATGAGGCTTATGAAGCAGTTGAGAATAACGGTTAAGAAACCTAAAATAGTTCAATGACCCAAGGGGGATGAATATGGAACTGTATATTGATAACAGACAGAATCAGATAGATATTGACGACAATACAGAAGAACTCCTAAGAAAAATCGCAGTGGTCTGTTTGAATATAGAGGGCTATGGCCTTGATTGGGAGATAAGTGTCTCTTTTGTCACCAATGATGAGATCCAGGAACTAAACAGGGAATTTAGGGGAAAGGATGAACCAACTGACGTTCTTAGCTTTCCATTTGAGGATGAGTTCGGAATCGGGGAAAGGATGCTTGGAGATATTGTTATCTCAACAGAAAAGGTCCTTCAGCAAGCCGAAGACCTTGGACACAGTCTGCAACGTGAAATATCCTATCTTGCAGTACACAGTATGTTCCACCTGATGGGATATGACCACCTGGAGGCTGAAGAGAAAAAAGAAATGAGATCAAAAGAAAAAAAAGCCATGAAAGAGCTGGGGATTTTCAAAGATCAGGAGGTTGAGCCATGAAGGTGAAGGAATTCATTGACAGCTTCAACTACGCGGTTTCCGGCATCATGGCAGCCATGAAAATGGAGAAAAGTCTACGCTTCCACTACATAGCTGCTATTTCTGTCATATTATTAAGTACTTTCTTCAATTTGACAAGAGTGGAGTTTATGATTCTGCTCCTGACAGTAGTTCTCGTTGTAGTTCTTGAAATGATAAACACTGCTTTGGAGAAGACGGTGGATATGATAACCAGGGAGTACCATCCCCTCGCCAGAGTTATAAAGGATGTTTCTGCAGGAGCTGTATTGATAGCCTCCCTGAATGCTGTGGTAGTAGGATATCTGCTATTCTTCGACAGACTCAATCCATTTAAAGAGCAGGTGATCACAAAGATACAGAATTCACCTATCCACCTTACATTTGTAGCTGTTATCCTGGTCGTGCTCGCCACCATAGGCTTGAAAACCAAATTCCATACCGGGAAGGGCACTCACTTCCAGGGCGGCGTTGTCAGCGGACACTCAGCAATATCATTTTGCATAGCCACTATTATATCCACACTGAGCGATAATCTGCTGATAATAACTATGGCATTCGGACTGGCTTTTTTAGTAGCTGAAAGCAGAGTTGAAGGGAAGATACACAGTGCCTTTGAGGTAATCACAGGAGGACTTCTGGGTATTTTAATAGGAATTTTAATATTTCAAATCATCGGTTAGGAGGACATTAAAATTTGAAGAAAATTAACTGTTTTGCTTTGATCCTGATATTGATAACCACATCACTTATAGGGTGTGCCAAAACACCTCAACCAACACAGGAACCAGACCCTGTTGCTGAGATTCCGGTTGAGATACCTGACCCTGAACCTCTGCCTGAGCCTGAGCCGGTAGTAATAGTCCCGGAAGGGATCCCATCGCCTTTAAGTGGGAATTATGGTCCTGAGGAAATAGTCAATGGCAGGATCATGGCAATAGTATTTGACAACCACCCCGCAGCAAGATGGCAGGCGGGCTTAAAATATGCAGAGGTAGTATATGAGTATCCAGTAGAAGGGACCTTCACAAGGTATATGGGATTATTTTTACTAAATCATCCAGAGGGTCAGATTGGACCTGTAAGAAGCGCCAGACCTTATCTGGTGACAAAAGCATATGAGTTTGATGCGATATTTGTTCATGTAGGAGGCAGTGAAGCAGCAAAATCAGATGCAAGAAATCTAAAAATAGCTGAGATTGACGGATTAACCAGTTCGCCTAGGGTTTTCTGGAGAGAAAGCAGCAAAAAAGCCCCAAACAATCTTTACACTAGCTTGGATGAGTTAAGAAAGGTACAGAAGGATAAAGGATTCAGGGATAAAAGTGAATTTCAGGGTTTCATTTTCGCAGGAGAAGAAGTGCAAAGGATTGGATCACCTGCCAATAAGGTAGAAATCATCTACAACAAAAGCAACAATACCAGGTTTGAGTATGATTATGATTCAGAGACCTATCTCAGATTCAAGGATGGGAAACCACATGTGGACGAATCTGACGGAAGCCAGCTTAAAGCGGACAATATAATCATCCAAAAAACAAACATTAAGGTGCTGGATAATGAGGGCAGACTAGGTATAACGGTTGAAGGAGAAGGAAGCGGATTTTACATATCAAGAGGTCTGTCGGAGGAAATCACCTGGAGTAAGACAAGCAGATCCGGGAAAACCTTCTATTTTGACAGCTCAGGGAATGAGATACAATTGAAGCCTGGAATCACTTGGATTCAGATCATTGGTGGAAATTCTTCTGTAATAATTGAATGAGGTGAGAGGTTTGGATAATAAAAAGCTTATCAGGAAAGCCATGGAAGCTAAGCTTATGGCGCATGTTCCGTACTCAGGGTTTCATGTAGGTGCTGCTGTAGAGATGGAGGATGGAACCGTATTTACAGGCTGCAATATTGAAATAGTATCATATTCACCAACAATCTGTGCAGAGAGGACTGCCATTTTTAAGGCGGTTTCTGAAGGCCATAAGAAGATCAGGAAGGTTGCAGTTGTTGGAGATTCCCATCACACCTACCCCTGTGGAGTATGCAGACAAGTAATAAGGGAGTTCGGTAAGGATGCAACGATCCTTATAGCAAACTCGGAGGAGGATTTTTTGGAGTATGGCCTGGAGGAGCTTCTTCCCCACAGCTTTGGTCCTGAGGAGCTTCTTCCTGAATCTGGGGAGGAAAATAATGTATAAATCAGGTTTTGTTACAGTCATTGGAAGGCCAAATGTAGGCAAATCGACACTGCTCAATCAGGTGATCGGAGAGAAGATTTCTATTATCTCAGATAAACCTCAGACAACAAGAAATAAAATACAAATGGTTTATACTGGAGATGATTTTCAGATAGTGTTTCTGGATACTCCCGGAATTCAGATGCCAAAAAATATCCTTGGGGACTACATGCTTAAAATATCAAGAACTACACTTGAAGAGGTAGATATTGTGACCTTCATGGTAGACGAAAGTCTTGAGACAGGTAAGCTTGACAGCTATATTCTGGGGGAATTGAGAACTATTTCCACACCGATTGTTCTATTGATCAACAAGACAGATAAACTTTCAAAGGAAGATCTTGCAAAGCTTATTGGGAAATATGATTCCATGGGTCTTTTCAAGGAGATAATACCAGTTTCTGCCCTAAATAATGATAATCTTGACAAATACATCCAGGTCCTTAAAAACATGCTTCCAGAGGGGCCGCAGTATTTTCCTGATGATATGATAACTGATCAGCCAGAGCGCTTTATAATATCTGAAATAATAAGAGAAAAAGCATTGATAAATCTGGAAGACGAAATACCCCACGGGATTTATGTGGAAATTGACAAGATAGTTGAGAGAGAGGATAAGGCCATTCTTGACGTATTTGCAAACCTTTATTGTGAAAAGGAGTCCCATAAGGGCATGGTTATCGGCAAACAGGGAAAAATGCTGAAAATGATTGGGCAACAGGCCAGGGAAGACATAGAGCGGTTAATGGATACGAAAGTTAACCTGCAGATATGGGTAAAAGTGGAGAAAAACTGGCGGGAGAGAGCGAACAAGGTAAAGTATTTTGGGTACAAGTAATCGCATGTAAGGGATGAAAATATGGCAAAAACCTTTGGTATTGTGCTATCCTGGATCAAATACAAGGAGAGCAGTAAAATTGTAACATTATTCACTGAGGATCTTGGGAGGATCAGCATAATGGCTCAAGGTGCCCTTAAGCCTAAATCCCAAATCCTGGCGGCAACAGAGGTTTTCAGTAAAAGTCATTTTGAACTCAGGAAGGGAAAAAACTTCTACTACATCGAATCAGCAGAGCTTGAAAGCTCAAACTTTACTATTCGCCAGGATATAGACAGGCTGACGTACGGATTTTACATCCTTGAACTGGTTGAAAGATCAGTGCCTGAAGGGGAATCATCCTCGAAGATATTCAATATGCTTGACAAAGCTTTGTTCGAGATGTCCAACTCAGAGAAGCCAATATTACAGACAGTAGCTTTTGAACTGAAAATGATCTCGATCCTAGGGTATAGACCGCAGTTGTCTAAATGTCTTAAATGTGGTAGAACTGTATCTAAAATTTGGGATTTCAGTATAACAGAAGGCGGTGTATATTGCGACAGCTGCAGAAAAGGCTCAGGTCTACCTATAGATCAGACTTTATTTGAGGCAATGGGCAATATTCTATTGTCAAGGTTTGATCAGCTGGATGAGCTGAACTTGAACGCTGAGACCTTACTGAGGATACACAGCATCCTATATCAATTCATTATATTCAATCTCGATTTAAAGGAGTTGAAATCCCAGACAATGCTTCAAAGGGGACAAAAGCTATAGAAAAGCACTGTCTTGACACAA
>DAIPJA010000149.1:0-5124 GCA_036770525.1 Gudongella sp.
AATTACCAGCATGATATATGAAAGTATGAGAGTTATACCAACAAAGGCTATATCCTTTCCAAAGGGTACTCCGAGAGCCTCCAGTCGGCCTCCAAGGGCTGTTGATATGCTTACTGCAGCTGACGCTGAGGAGAAAAACCCTGCAAAGGTTATACCTACCTGGATGGTTGACAGAAACCTTGATGGCTCCTTCAGGATATCAAGAAGGAGTTTGGCCTTTTTATCGCCTTCCTCAGCTTTGTTTATCAATCTGATCCGATCGACTGAAACCATTGCCATCTCCGATGCAGCGAAAAAAGCATTGACCAATGTAAGGACGAATATCAGCACCAGCTTGCCTGTTATATTAAGATCCTGTTCAATTCCCATAGTAACATCTCCTTAGCTTCTATCAAATGAATACCCATGCCAGGCTTTATTACGCATCCCTTAGGATCTGATCCCTTAATATGTATATTGCCTCCCTGAATTGAAGGGGCTTGCTGAAGAGATATCCCTGAAATTTGTCGCAATTGTGATCCAACAGGTATGCTGCCTGGACATCATTTTCAACTCCTTCAGCAACAACTGTGAGATCCAATCTGTGGCACAGGGAAATTATATCACCGGTTAGCAGCATCTCATGAGGAGTATTGGTTATTCTGTCGATAAATGTCTTATCTATTTTAATTGTGTCTATGTTCAGCTGGTTAAGCCTTGAGAATGACGAGTACCCAGTACCAAAGTCGTCTACTGCTATGGTCACTCCTTCCCTTCTCAGTTGACCAAGGCTTGAGTTTATCTCCTCGTAGTTGTCCAGGATTATGGACTCAGTAACCTCCAGTTCAACATTGGAAGGCTTTATCCTCGTCTCAGCCATTACCCTCCTCAGTCTTGGGATAAAGCTCTTATCCTGCAGCTGAGCCGCTGAAATGTTGATGCTTATCTTGACGCCGCTTACGCCCTGATTTTCAAGATCCTTAAGGAACAAAAGCGCTGTGTCAACTATCCAGTTGCCAAGCTGAACCATCAACCTTCTTCTTTCGGCTATCGCTATAAATTCTATCGGAGAAATCGGTCCGAGAACAGGGCTGTTTAGTCTTGCCAAAGCCTCAAATCCGGATATTTTGTTTGTCCTTGCGTCGAATATTGGCTGATAGACCAGGTGTAACCCACCTTCAGAAGGATTCAGGATAGCCTTTACGAGCTCAGCCTCGATCTCTTCCTCTCGTTTTAATCCCTCTATCATCGAGTTTTCATAATATGAGTACAGCTCGGATTCAACTACGCCTACGTAGTCCAAAGCTATTGTAGCGTCCCTTATTATGTCAT
Organism: Gudongella sp.; assembly: GCA_036770525.1. Lineage (GTDB taxonomy): Bacteria > Bacillota > Clostridia > Tissierellales > Tissierellaceae > Gudongella. The sequence continues at coordinate 1,312 of DAIPJA010000149.1, forward strand.
TTGGATCTCTGTAACGTCCCCCTACCTCCACTATACCGATGTTAAGATTCAGTGCCTTTGTATAGCCACGAGCAATGATTTCCTTGTCGACGGAGTTAACTATCTGCTCAGCCAGCAGGTTCAATTCATTCCGGTCTTTGTAGCTTTTAACTAAAAGTACAAACCTGTCGGAAGCAAATCTGAAAATGTCATGTTTTTTGTCAAAAGCATCATATAGCTGCTCTGCTATCCGTTTTAATACAGAGTCTCCGAAATCATATCCGAAAGTCATGTTCAAAGCCTTAAAATTACTTATGTTAATTAGGAGCAGTGCGTTTCTGTCGTAGCTGCCCTTGGTACACCACTCCTTAAGCTCATCCATTAGGTAAGCCAGATTTGGTATTCCGGTCAGAGAGTCAATAAAAGCCATTTTGGTGAGTTTTATATCATTCTTATAGGCTGATCGGTTAAATATTACTATCAGTCCTGCGATTGATAGAAGAAGACCTCCACCAAGAAATATTATGCTATTTATTGACTCATTGGTCGATCTAAGTGAATGGACTAAGCCAAGGGTTCCTATCCTCTGTTTCTCGACTACTACTGGGGTCGTAACGTAGAATGATTCTTCTCCATTGTAATCTGCTATCCAGGATGAACTCTCCTGTGTATCACTTGCTTCGTTAGACGAATTCTCCCCAAATGTTTTCCCATAGTCAGAAATATCAGTAGAGCCAACAATTATATTACTGGTATTTGCAAAGTATGCCTTTAATACATATCCGTCCGAGTGCATTTGATCCAGTAGCTTTTGGGTATTGAAGGACCCTAAAAATTCCTGGACCCGCAAAGCTTTTATTCCTGTCTGGACAAAATATCCGTTCTCGAGCCTGTAATATCCGTATTTGAATAACTCGCCGCTCTCACTATCCGGCCTGATCTGGTCGATATGACTGCTCTTCCCGCTGATCATGAAATCATGTACCGGGTGACCCGGCTCAGCGACCCAACCTATGTACTTCCCATTATTTGAGAATATGATTACACCATTTTCATCATATACGTAGATATCGTCCACCTGGAGAGATTCTGAAACCTCCTTCAGCTTGGTCTCTGAAAATTCACCTTTGAAGCTGTAGACCATTTCACCCGTTCCCATTAGCCTTTGATCCATTACCTCATTCGCCATCTCCTGCGCTTCAGCTGCAATCTCCAAATTATGCGCGTAGCTCTTTGAAAGCCTTGAGGATTCATTCCTAAGCATCTCATAATAGTGGCTTCTTATGGTTGAGGTCATAATTAAAAATGAGAACACAAAAATTACCCCTACTGAGAGTACGGGTATGTAGGTGTATTTTTTTCTCAGTTTAGATTTGATTTTATAGTCGGTATCCATGGAATCACCTTGCCAACCAATTATAAATACAGTTTATCAAAGACGTAACCTGAGAGTCAACAAATTTAAGAATAGTTAGATTCTAATTGAAGTCAGTGATACTCCAGTGGTATCATATAGTTAAATGATATCAGGAGGATACTATGAAGGGCAAAAATAAGGGTAAGCCTGCTTTTTTCTGGAAGGCTTTGATAACATTTATAGGGATTTTTCTTATTATAAGCACCTTATCCAACATCTTCCTTTTTTTATTCGGAGCAACTGCTTCTGCCCAGGTCGAGACAAGGAGATTCGGTGGATCAAACCCCGGTTATCCTGCTGAGAAGAGGTATGAATGGTCGGTGGAGTATTCCTTTATTGATAATGAAGGCACGCAGCATACCGGATACACAAAGCGAAGAGGTGCAGACTTGTCGGTTGAAGTGTCAAGAGAGGTTAAGTATTTTAGTTTTGCACCGTTTATAAGCTCACTGAGCGATGAGGCAATAATCTCTCCCCTGCAAATGGTAAGTATTGCGATTGGTGGATTTTTGATTTATTCAGTAAACTGGGACTTAAATAAAAAGAGAGCTAAAAGATAAGCTCCCTTATTTGTAAATATCCTCCTGATTATAATCCAAGTGATCTCAATGGACCAAACTGCATTCTTTCTCTAACCATCATCAGGTGTTTCTTTTCTTCGTTAAGTATTACATTCATTTCCTTCTGGGCAATGTCAGGATACATCCCCATCATTTGATGAACAAAAAGTATGCCGTCCTTTTCCATCTTTTCAGCAAGCAGCAATGAGTCTGCAAACTTCATGTTTTTATCGAACTCATGCTTTGAGGTGATATTCTCCTCGATCAGTGATTTTACGTACTCTACTTCTTCCTCAGAGAATTCCCTGGTCATTTCCACACCGTGCTTCTCAAGAAGAGCAGTGTACATTCTGTTGTGCCTGTCTTCCTCCTGTGACATACGTGCAAACAGTGCTTTAGATTTCTCGTCCGGCGCATTCTCAGCTAGCTCAGCGTAGTATTTTGTAACCTCCTCCTCCATTTTGACGAATGTTGACAAAATCTGCTTACCATCGAAATTCATAAAATCACTCCTTTAGTGTAGTATAGTTTCACCTTAATAATACCTTTAATTTGGTATTATTACAAGTTTATCTCAAAAACAAATTACCCAACTATGTTCAAACAAATCAAGTGACTTCTAATAACCAATAAAATTATCAGCTTTGATGTTTGTTTTGTCGATTTCAAGCGCCAGAAGCATCTCAATCAGCATCCCGTTTATTCCTGCTGTTCCAGATGTGTAGTAGAGGCCTTCATTCCCAATGATCCTGGCAAAGGCTTCAGCTCTGTCTTGCAAGGTATCAAGATCCTTCAGGAATTCGATCTCAAGACCTGGTATCTTTTTATCGATATGCCGCAGGCTTTCCTCGAAGGCGTATTCTCCTCCCTCGTCCAGGTAGTATATTTTAATCTTTGTCGGATTTGATCGCGATATGTCAAGTTTCCGAAGTATTGCTCTAACAGGTGTGATCCCAATACCTCTTGCAAGGATGCACACCGGCCTATCATAATCATCGACAACGAACCTGCCCTGGGGATCCTCCACGGTCATAATGTCACCTTCTCTTAGCCTTAAGAGATGCTCCTTAAACTCTGAACCAGGTCTGTCATATGTACATGATGTGAACATAAGGATATTATCCTCAGGTACTGATGTGAAGCTGAATACTCTATACCCCTTGTCTGATTCGAAGTCATAGTCGTGAAACCGGAAAATTCCATGCTGACCTGGTGTCCAGCTGAAACCATCCGGTTTGGTGAAGACGAAGGAAAATATGTCTGTGGTTTCCTGTTTCTTGTCTTTGAATACAATTTCATATTTCTTATTAAGCTCCGACACTTTCCACCACTCCTTTCCTGAAACCAACCCTGGAGTGAGCCGTATAGTTTAGTTTGTCTCATGGTTCTGATGGCTTGCTCCAACACTATTCTATACTGCCTTTATACCCTTAGAATCATGTTGAAACTATTAGAATCTGCTTATTGAAGAAAAAATATCAATTTATTCCTTTGATCTTAGCAGCTCCGCTGCTGCCGCTTCCTCCTCAGGCTGGACCTTCGCTGCTATATATAGATTGCCTACTGAGAACAATGCGGCCAGAAAAAACACCCAATGGCTGCCCCATTTTGTCCAAATAAATCCGCCGATCATTGCAGCAATTATTGATATTATGTGATCAAGACTAACACCCATGGACAATGTAGATGTTATTTCTTCTTTATCCACTGCAATAGATCTGAGATAGATTGAATTGACCATGCCAATCTGCATAGATAATCTGTCAGCTATATACAACAAGTATATTGTCCAAACCGCCCAGCCCTGGTTTTGCAAGGTCCCCGATTCAATTCCCCATACCATGCCTCCATATACAA
>DAIPJA010000150.1:0-5077 GCA_036770525.1 Gudongella sp.
CAGAAAAAATTCAAAAGAAAATGACTTACTTAATAGTAATAACAGAAGGCTTTTGGGCACTGGGACAGGTACTTTATGCAATGGCTTATGCAAGGATAGGAGAGGAAGCTACAGCAGCAGTACAGCTTACAAATACTATACAAAACCTGTTTTTCGTTGTCGTAAGAGGACTTGCCAACGCCTGTAACATAATGGTCGGTGCAAAGATAGGCGGCGGTGATGAAAAGGTTGCCTATGACTATGCAGTAAGGTTCATATTTCTATCCACAATATCCGGTCTTGCACTTGGAGTAATAATGGCACTTACACCTGACATCATATTAAAACTGTTTAGAGGTTTGGATTCCAGCTTATACAATACCTCAAGGGCGCTTTTGATAGTACTGGGAATAACCTTTGTTATAAGGGTTTATAATACAATCGCAATAGTAGGTGTACTTAGAGCAGGCGGAGACACGAAGATAGCAATGAGGATCGATCTTGGAACAGTATGGCTTATAGGTGTGCCATTAGCCTTTATAGGAGCTTTAGTTCTTAAGCTGCCCATCCATCAGCTTGTTCTTCTTGTGACACTGGAGGAGGTCGTGAAGGCTCTGGTGGGCATCCCAATAATCAAGTCGGGGAAGTGGATAAAGAATCTTACCTAAGGTTATATCATCAATCGATTGGGTAGACATAGCCATAAGGAGGAATGTTTATGGACAGAAAAGTTAAGAGATATTTTATGGGGCGACCTGGCAGAGATGGAGCAGGCGTTAATCTTATAAGAACCTTTGGCAACTCGGAGATACCGGATTTTGATCCGTTCCTTATGATGGACTTCTTCGATTCAAAGGATCCTGAGGACTACATAAAGGGTTTCCCGTGGCACCCGCATAGAGGAATAGAGACAGTGACATATTTGATCCACGGGGAGATAGAGCATGGTGACAGCCTCGGGAACAAAGGCGTGATAAGGGATGGAGATTGCCAGTGGATGACGGCTGGCTCAGGTATTCTCCATCAGGAGATGCCCAAAGCTTCGCCTCAGATGCTTGGCGTTCAGGTATGGCTCAATTTGGCAAAGAAAGATAAAATGACTGATCCAAAATACAGGGATATAACCAGCGAAATGGTTCCTGTATATGAGGAGGAAAGCTTCAAGGTTCACATCGTAGCAGGAACATATGGGAATGTATCAGGTCCGATGGAGGCAATCGAGACAAAACCAAGCCTCTTTGACGTCGAACTTAAAGCCAATTCAGAGTTCTTATACTCTATCGATCCTGACTTCAACTCTTATGCGTTCCTGGTAAGAGGAGAGGCTGTATTCGACAATGATAAAGGCGGATTGATCAGCTACCCCAATGGAGTCCTGTTTGACAGTGGTGACACCATTAGAGTAACTACTAAGGATAAACCTGCAAGATTCCTGTTGCTTTCAGGTAAAAAGCTAAATGAACCGGTAGCATGGGGAGGACCCATTGTTATGAACACCAAGGAAGAGCTTCAGCTTGCTTTTCAGGAGCTTAATCAAGGAACCTTCATAAAGAAAAAATAGAGATGTCATACTCCAGATAGGTTTGATTCAATACCAGATCGAGCTTAAGCTGGAGTATTTTTATGCAAAAAATTAAGTCAATTCTAAAAAATGTATTGACAGACAAATTTCAATGGATTATTCTAAAAATAGAACGGTGTTCTAAAATATTGATAGTCGTATTGTTATGGATATGGAAGGAGAGTTATCATAATGGCAAGAAAAAAATCGATACTTGATTTTTACAAGATGAAAGCAAACAAGGAAAAAGTGGCATGGATCACCGCATATGATTTTCCAATGGCATCCTTTGCTGAACAAGCTGGTATGGATATGATTTTGGTTGGGGATTCACTTGGTATGGTAGTGCTAGGATACCAGGGCACCATCCCGGTAACCATGGAAGACTGTATATCCCACTGTAAAGCTGTTAGAAGAGGCGCCCCAAACACCTTTGTGATCGGTGATATGCCATTTGGCTCATATCACACCACTGACGGAGAAGCAGTAGCAAATGCCGTCAGATTCCTGAAGGAAGCAGATTGTGATGCTATAAAGCTTGAGGGTGGAGTCAGAGTAGCAAGCAAGATCAGAGCCATAGCTGATGCAGGCATAGTGGTTTTTGGTCATATAGGCCTTACTCCACAAAGCGCTGGCCAGCTTGGTGGTTTCAAAGCCCAGGGACTTTATGTAGACAGTGCAAGAGTACTAATAGAAGATGCCTTGGCTGTACAGGAGGCAGGAGCACTTGCGTTGCTGGTTGAGGCAGTTCCGCCTGAATTGACCGAGTTCATAGCAAGCAAGCTGACCATACCGGTGTACTCTATAGGAGCAGGTCTTCCCTGCGACGGTCAGTTGATTATCTGCGGAGATATGCTGGGACTGTTCCAGGCGTTCACTCCGAAATTCGTAAAGAAATATGCAAATGTCGCTGAGATAATAACAAACGCCTTCAAGGAGTATGTTGAGGATGTAAAGACCGAGAAATTCCCTGAGGATCAGCACGTATACCACATAAAGGATACACCTGAGAATTTCCAGAAATTGTTCGAGGAATATAAATAATAGACATTTAAGTGGAGGTAGAAAATGGCTTTTAAAGATATTGTGAATTATATTGAAACTAAAACAGATTACCCTGTGAAGGATAGGTATGACATGCCTACATCCACCAAAACATTTGAGGGTGGAGCTCATTACAGAATGGAAATTACAGGCATTGAGAGGGCAGTAAACTATGAAATGCTTGTAAAAGAGATCGACAAGCAAAAAGTACCAATCCACAGAGTAATAGGTACTGTAGGAGGTTCTGCATTTTTAGACAAGGCTGAGCTTAAGTACTATGCACAGATCGCCGCTGATGCCAAGATAGAAACTCTTGTCAACTGCATGGCTTCAAGGGCATGGGATGGGGGCAAGCAGTACGCCACTCCAGAGGGCTATGTTTCAGGTATGAGACTCAGAGGTCAGGACAACATGTATCTATGGTTAAAGGAATTCGACAGATGCCTTAATGCAGGAATCAGAGGCTTCCTTATAACCGACGAGAGCCTTCTTTTACTTGTTACAAAGCTTAGAGCAGATGGTGTTATCCCTGCAGATGTAAAATTCAAGGTATCAGTATTTGCAGGTCATGGAAACGCAGTTGCAGCTAAAATGCTAGAGGATATGGGAGCAGACAGCTTCAATCCGCTTGCTGATCTTTCACTGCCAATGCTTGCATCCATAAGAAGCACTACGAATATCCCGATGGATGTCTACATGAGTCTTGTAGATTCAATGGGTAATGTTCAAAGACATGTCGATTCAGCTGAAATTGCAAGAATCTGTTCACCAGTATACTTCAAATTTGAACCAGGAAAGAACGAAATGGACATCTACAATGCATGGCATGAAGATGAGCCATTGAATAAACTTGTGAAATTGAAGGTTCAGATGGCCAAGGTATGCAAGGAATGGTGCGATGAGAGCGATTATGGTCTTGTATTCAACGACTACAAGGATGATCTGTCCATTCCTAGACCATAACTAAAGAGATTTCCCCCACCGCAAAATGCTGTGGGGGATTTCGGATTAAGCTAGAGGAAAGGAAGTTATGTATGGATAATGGCAAGATCCCTAAATATCCTGTTCAAACTGTTGAAAAGGCATTGGAGATAATTGAACTGCTGACAGGGAACCAGTATATAGATGGAGTATCGATCTCTGAGCTTAGTAAGGAGCTTGACTTGGGTAAGAGCACAGTTCACAGGATCATTGAGACTATGGAAGCAAAGGGGTATATCCATCAGGATAATGATACAAAAAAGTATCACCTAAGCTGGAAGCTATTTGAGCTGGGTAATTCAATTCCAAGGAGAAGAAATCTCTTTACTATGGATACCACTCTACTGCAGGCTCTTTGCGACAAATTTCAGGAAACAGTGAATATGGGGGTAAGAGTAGATGATAGTGTAGTTACTATCCATAAGATAAATCCAACATCTTCACTGATAGCCAATCTTCAGATTGGAACAAGGGAAGCCCTTCATGCGACAGCAATGGGCAAAGCACTTATGTCACAGATGACCAGGGAAGAGATTGTGAAGCTTTTAGGAACAGGCCCCTATGAGCAGTTTACTTCGAAGACTATCAAGGATGTTAATCAGTTGACAGAGAACATAAATATTATAAGAGGACGCGGATACAGTTTGGATGACGAGGAGTACAGTGCCGGTCTTACCTGCATATCTGTTCCCCTTAAGAACTATAGAAATGAGATCGTGGCAGCAATCAGCATAAGTGGAGCTACTATAAGAATGACAGAGGATAAACTAAACGAAATACAAAAAGAACTAAAGCATGTTGCTGAGAGACTGTCAGCCTATCTGGGATGGCAGGAGGAAGATGGACGTTGAGGGTTTGTATTGAGAGAGGTGAAGTCATTTGAATGCCAAAGCAAGAGTATTAGAGATCATTGAAGGCAATAGAGACGAAGCAGCAGGTTATTTATCAGGGCTTCTTAAGCACCCAAGTGTCATGGGATCAGAGGAATCTGCACAGAGGTATTATGCGGAACTGTTAAAACTTCTGGATATGGAAATTGACATATGGGAACCAAAGTCTGAGGATATGAAGATCAACCCTGATTTTATGCCGGCAAGAGATGATTATACCGGAAGCCCCGATGTTGTAGGTGTTTTAAGGGGAACTGGAGGGGGCAGGTCAATTCTTCTTAATGGGCACGTGGACGTCGTTCCCGCTGGCGGTAATGACTGGACAGATGATCCCTGGAGTGGAAAAATTGAAGATGGAAAGGTCTACGGCAGAGGTGCCAATGACATGAAGGGCGCACTCATTGCTTATCTGATGGCAATGAAGGCAATAAAGGAAGCTGGTATTAGTCTTAAAGGGGATGTATTGATAGGGAGTGTAATAGGTGAGGAGACCGGAGGTGCAGGAACCCTTTCTCTGATCAACAGGGGTTACAAAGCCGACGGAGCAATCATTTCAGAGCCTTCAGATCTACGAGTGTGCCCGGTTTCCATGGGAGTTATCTGGTTTAGAGTCAGGGTCAGG